>DAOTZR010000255.1:0-24369 GCA_034434315.1 Anaerolineae bacterium | reverse complement strand
CAGCCTGGGGGTAGTAGTAAGAAAGCGCCGTGATCTCAACCAGGCTACGGGACATAAACATCGCTCCGAAAAGGCCGGGAGCGAGCCTGGGCTCGCTCCCGAACCGAAGCATCAATAGAGCGCGTGCTCTGGTCGCGGCAGGCCCAGGCGCCGCAGGCCACTGATCACACCTGTGCCGATCGCAGCCCCGACGAAGGTGCGCAGCGCATGCTCTAACGGCGCCATCGGCGCGATGGCCTGCCACACGGCCGCGGGCCAGTTGAAAATCAAATAGACCCAGACGGCGGTGAACAGGTGCACCAGGCCGGCAATCATCCAGGTTCCCAGGGCCAGACCCAGGGCCAGGCGCGCCGGACGGGAATCGCCGATCCAGCGTCCGGCCAGCGTCCGGGTGGGGAGGAGATAGAGCAACAGGGCAGACCAATCAATGAAAGAGCCGGCCAATACGGCGAGAGGCGCTACGCCATTTTGCCAGACGGCCCGTCCGGCGTAGGCGATGTAAGCCAGCACCGCCAGCGTGCCCCCAATCAACCAGCTCCACCGGCGCCGGGTGGGATGCAAAGTACCCGCGGTAAAGCCCCCGAAAACAGCCCCCAGGACGGTCGCCCACCAGATGGTCGTGGTGTGGGGGAACAGGAAGACGCCGGCCAGGGCGCCGATCCCGGTCGCCAGGGCGCCGGCGATGGGCCCCAGCAACCAACCCACCAGGGGGTAGATCGCCTGGCTCATGGGGAAGCTCTTGCCGGAGCCGATAACGACGGATAGGGGGATTGCGGCAAGCGTGGTCACAATGGCGGCCAGGACGATGATGTGCGCCACGGACGCGCCATCAATCGCCAGACTACTTTGCAAAGTTACTGTACGTTCCTGACCTGAAGGTTGAAAAGCCATAGACACTCTCCTTAAAGCAGATGTGAGTTAAGATGGCCCGGCGGAGATGCGGACGAGCTTTTTCATTTAGGTCAGGTCAGTCACGTTTTTCTGAGTAAGTGACTTGGGGGCATCTGGCGTCGGCGCACTTTCCCCCGAAAAGCTCCCCATGCGTGGAGAGCTTCAATAATGTCCGCATGCTGGCCGTAGCCTGCGCTATTGTACCACAGAGTTTGGGAAGGGACGTAGGACAAAATGTAACTGCTCACCCTGGTGTTGGACGAAATTTAATTTCGTCCAACATCCTGATGGGATAGCTTGCGGCTGAAGAAACGTACTGCACCGCTTCCGTTACCTCCACGGGAAACTCAGCCCTGGCCGTTCCCTTCCGCACCGGGCACAGCTTGACCAGCGTTGGACAAGGATGGACGAAATTAAGGTGAGCAGTTACCCGAAAAAAATTCATTGACTTTTTATTTTAATATGCTAAGATGAATTTTAGGCTCTTATGTGGAGCGTTAGCTCTTTAACAGGGTACATAAATTTATGTTTATTCAGGAGGAGGACTTATGCCATGAAGTACCGATGGGTGTTACGTTGGATGGGAGCTTTACTTTTTGGCGCCGGGGGGTTAGCTTTACGCAACTGGTTCATCACCCTTCTACCTGATGGGAGTCAGGCTCCCTGGTTAGGGGCGCTTCTGGCTCTGGGGGGAATGATCCTGGGTTATTTTGCAGCACCCTACTTGATTGTCAATCCTCTGTCCCGGCTCCAGCACGCAATCGAAAGTTTGCCGCTTCCTGCTCTGGTATCGGGCTGGCTGGGATTCTTTATCGGACTTATTTTTGGGGTTATCAGTGCTTATCCGCTTTCGTTGCTCCCAGCTCCGTTGGGCGAAATCGCACCGTTTGTGGCTACATGTTTGTTTGCCTATCTGGGAATTATCATTATGGTGCGGCGACGGGAGCTGGCCCAGCCGCTTCTGCGGCGCTTGCTGCCGCATCTGGACAAAGAGCCTGTGGCCTCCTGCAGCATTTTGCTGGATACCAGCGTAATCATTGACGGACGCATTGCCGACATCGTGCGGACAGGCTTTCTCCAGGGGGAACTGGTGATCCCCCTGTTCGTGTTGAACGAACTGCAGCACATCGCCGACTCCGCTGATATGCTGCGCCGAAATCGAGGGCGGCGCGGTCTGGAGGTGTTGCGGCGGTTGCAGGACGAGTCACCGGTGCCGGTGCGTATCAGCGATGCCGATATGCCGGGCATAGCCGAAGTTGACGACAAACTCATCGCCTTGGCCCGTTCCATCCAGGGAAGCATTCTGACCAATGATTATAACCTCAACCGCGTGGCCGATTTGCAAGGTGTCCGGGTTCTCAACATCAACGAGCTGGCTAATGCGGTACGTGCCGTCTATCTCCCTGGTGAGACCTTTGAACTCGCGGTGATCCAAGAGGGCAAGGAACACGATCAAGGTGTAGGGTATCTGGATGATGGCACGATGGTGGTGGTCGAGGACGGACGCGCACTGATCGGCAAAACGCTGATGGTGACGGTTACTAAAGTTTTGCAGACGGCTGCCGGGCGCATGATTTTTGCCCGTCCCAATCTGGATTCTATGGTCTAATGTTTTGTGGAGGTAGGAGATGGCCCTGAAAGTGTATAACTATCTGACACGCGAACTGGAACCTTTTGAAAGTCTGCACCGTGGCGTGGTGACCATGTATGTCTGCGGGCCGACGGTGTATGATCATCCTCACCTGGGACATGCCAAGACCTACGTCGCCATGGATACGGTCATCCGCTATCTGCAGTATCTGGGCTACAAGGTCAAGCACGTTCGCAATTTTACCGATGTCGGGCACTTGTTGGATGATGGCGAAGATCGCATTGCCCGTGGTACCCGGCGCGAACGGGTTGAACCCATGGAACTCGTGGACATGTACATGAAGAGCTTCCTGGAGGATATGGATGCGCTGGGTGTGTTGCGTCCCAACATTGCTCCACGGGCGACCTGCCATATTCCGGAGATTATCACCTGGGTTCAGGATTTAATTGAAAAAGGGTATGCTTATGAAACCGGCGGCAGTGTCTATTTTTCGATTGAAAAATTCCCCGAATACGGGAAGCTTTCGCGCCGGGTCGTTGAGGAACTGGAAGCCGGGGCACGGATAGACATCCGCGAAGAGAAGCGGCATCCGGCTGATTTCGCGCTCTGGAAACGCGCTGACGAAAATCACATCATGCGCTGGCCCAGTCCGTGGGGCGAAGGGTTCCCCGGCTGGCATATCGAATGCTCGGTGATGGCAACCAAGTACCTGGGCCAACCGTTCGATATCCATGGCGGCGGGTTGGAGAACATCTTCCCCCACAATGAGTGCGAAATAGCCCAGGCCGAGGCGCACAGTGGGGTGGATTTCGCGCGCTACTGGCTCCTGGTGGGTTCCCTCACCGTTAACGGCGTGAAGATGAGCAAGAGCCTGGGTAACTTCCTCACCATCAAGGATGCTCTGAAGCTGTACTCACCGGAGGCCATTCGCTATTTCGTGCTCAGCGGACATTACCGCGGGCCGGTAGACTTCAGCCGGGATGCCCTGGAGTCCGCTCAGCGTGGGGTCAGTCGCCTGAACAACACCGCGCTTAAGCTGGCACGGCGGATGCGCGAGATCCCGCCCGCCGGTACTGCGCTGCTGTCGCAGGTGTCCAGCCTGGATGATTACCGCGTGAGCTTTGAGGAAGCGATGAATGAGGACTTCAACACGCCTCAGGCTCTGGCGGTGCTCTTTGAGTTCACCAAGGAGGTCAACCGTTACCTGGATAGCAATGAAGAGACCAGCGCGGGCACGCTTACGGCGATGGAGAAAATCTTCCGCGACCTGGCCGGCAAAGTTCTGGGCGTCCTGCCCGAAAAAGTCTCCGTCACGCCGGCGGAGCACGAGACGCTCGATGGCCTGATGCGGCTGATCCTCGACCTGCGCCAGCAGTATCGAGCAGCGCGGGATTGGAGTACGGCCGATGCCATCCGCACTCGTCTCAATGAGTTGGGAATTGCCATTGAGGATGGCCCGAATGGCACAACCTGGCGCTTGATGTAAGGAGGCGTTGCCATGCGCGAAACGCTGTATGGACGGCAGGCTATTCGTGAATCCTTGCGGGCAGGGCGACGCAAGCCCTTCCGCCTGCTGTTGGCTGAGACTGTGGTGGATTCTCCTATCATCGAGGAAATCCTTGCCCTGGCTCAAAAACAGCGTGTGCCGGTGATGAACATCTCCCGGCATGAAATGGAGACCATCGTAGGCCATGCCAACCATCAAGGCGTTGCGCTGGAAACAACCGAGTACCCTTACGTCGGGTTGGAGGCGATGCTGGAAAAAGCGGCGGAGCGCAACGAAAAGCCGCTGGTCTTGCTGCTAGACCTGATTCAGGACGTGCATAATCTGGGCAGCCTCATCCGCACCGCTGAAGCGGTAGGTGTTCACGGAGTGGTCATCCAGAGTCGGAGAGCAGCGGGTGTGACGCCAGCCGTCGTAGACACCTCATCTGGAGCGGTTGAGCATATGCTGGTCGCCCAGGAAACCAACCTGGTCCAGGCCATTGAGACCTTAAAAAGTCGAGACATCTGGATCGCCGGCCTGGAGTATGTTTACGGGGCTAAGCCCTATACGGAGGTGGACCTGACCATGCCCCTGGGCATTGTGGTAGGTAGTGAAGGTGAGGGCCTGCGGCGTCTGGTGCGCGAGCGCTGTGACTGGTTGATGTATCTGCCCATGCGGGGGCAGATCAACTCGCTCAATGCCGCCGTCGCCGGATCCATTATGTTGTACGAGGTCGTGCGTCAGCGCGGCATTATTTAATCCGTATACCTGGCTAAAGTCAGGAAAGGAGGTTGGAGATGGAGATTGTGGCCTTTATTGGCGCTGCATTCAGTGCGATTGTGGCCTCGCTGGTGCTGGGAGGCCTGGTGGGGATCCTGGTCCTGGCTTTGAACCGCCGCTCGACGCGCGGGCGCGTCGGTCCGGCCCTGCTGGCGGGCTTGCTGGTTGCCGTGTTGGTTTTCGCAGGGATGGCTCTGACCGAGTCCTATACCCAGGTCCCTTACGGCAATGTGGGCCTGGTGGTGCGCTTTGGCGGATTAACCGGACAGGTTTTCCAACCCGGCTTGAACTGGCGCGTGCCTTTCGTGGACAAAATCCTCCTCGTGCCGACGGTCGTGATTTCGTATGAGACCAGTGATAATCCCAGCGAATCCGGTGCAAATTACACCGATTATCCCGTGACGGCTCAGACGGTTGACGGTCAGCAGATTCAGATCAAGTACACGGTGCTGTTCCGCATTCCTGCGGATAAAGCTGTGGAGATCGCCCAGAATGTAGGTGATCCCAGGGCTGTGGTGGAAAACGTCGTCAAGGCTTATTCGCGCAACCTGGCGCGCTTGCTGGCCCAGAGCTACACGGCGGAAAAATTGTACAGTGGTGAAGGAATTTTCGAGTACGAAGCCAGGGTGCGTTCGGAACTGGAAAAGCAGGTGGCGACTTACAACGTTGTGTTGGCGGATTTCCTGGTGCGCAAGGTGGACTTCAGCGAGGAGTACGTGAGCGCCATCGAGCAAAAACAGATCGCCCAGGAGGCGATTGAGACCGCCAAGTACAACGCCCAGGCCGCTGAATACGAAAAACAGCGTCAGATCCGCCTGGCCGAAGCCGAAGCCGAAAAGATTAAGCTCAACGCCCAGGCCGATGCGGAACGTCAACGCCTGCTGGCCGACTCCGAGGCTTACAGCATTCAGAAGCGTGGTGAAGCTCTGCAGGCTTACCCCAATCTGGTGCAGTGGCAGTTTGTGACGCAACTGGCTAACGTCAAGTGGGGTATCCTGCCTTCCGATGGTATCATGCCCTTGCTTCCGCTTGCGGAGCTCACCACTCAGCCGTAAGCAACGCTTCCGGTATGGCTAAGAGCCTTGTGCTGATGCACAAGGCTCTTCTTTGCGCCCGAAAATCCTGAAAACTGGAGAGGTGACATGGGATCTCGAAGACGCTGGATGATTTTTGGCCTGGGCCTGGTGCTCAGCCTGGTTTTTCTGGCCCTGGCCTTGCGCGACCTGCATCTGGGTGAGGTGTGGACGGCCATGCGCGCGGCGCGCTATGCCTGGGTTGTCCCTGGCCTGCTGGTTTACTTCATTTCGGTGTATGTGCGGAGCTGGCGCTGGGCTTATCTCCTGCGCGCGGCCAAACCGTTGCGGGCTATACGGTTGTTTCCCATCATCATCATCGGTTACATGGGCAATGACATTTTCCCCTTCCGCCTGGGCGAAGTGCTGCGTGCCTACGTCCTGTGGCGGCGAGAAGGGGTTAACTTTGGCACAACCCTTACTACCGCCGTGGCCGAACGTCTCTTCGATGGCCTGACCATGGTGTTGTTTGTGGTGCTGGGGCTGCTCTTCATCCCGCTCAGCGCCATGCTCCGCCCTCTGGTTATGGTCGCCGGCGCCATTTTTTTGACGGCGCTGCTCGTTTTTTTGGTTCTGGCAGGCCGTCCGGCCCTCTTACGTCAAATAGCCCAGCGCCTGATCGCGGCCCTCATCCCCCAAAAACTGCGCGCCCCGTTATTGGGCCTGGTGGAGGGCGTGATCACCGGCCTGGCTGTGTTCCGCAGCGGCAGTGAGGTCCTCATCACCTTTGCCCTGACCCTGCTGGTCTGGCTGCTGGAGGTGGGGAAGTATTGGCTGGTAAGCCAGGCTTTTGCCCTGCACATGAGTTTCCCGGCGATTATGCTGATGGGCGGCACGGTCAATCTGCTCACGGCCCTGCCCTCGCTGCCGGGCTATGTCGGGACGTTTGAGATGGGCATCAAGGTGCTCCAGGCCCTGGGCGCCGGCGCGGATGTGGCCGGTAGCTATATCCTGGTCCTGCACGCCCTGCTCTGGTTCCCCATCGTTGCTTTGGGCCTGGTCTTTTTCCTGCGCGAAGGACTGAGTTGGAGCGAGGTCCAGCAGGCCAGCCAGATGCAGGCCGCACCCAACCGCGACGCCGAATAAAACGTCGTAAAAAATATCCAGGGCCGCTGTAAAGCGGCCCTGGATGCATTTACTCACAGGCGTTGGTTGAGGAGTTCTGCCCGATGGCGAGCCAGTGCCTGAGACAACGTCCGGTGTGCGAGCTTTCGACCTGGGCAACCTCTTCCGGCGTCCCCTCGGCGATGACGTAACCGCCGGCATCGCCGCCCTCCGGCCCCAGGTCCACAATCCAGTCCGCCACTTTAATGACGTCGGGATTGTGTTCGATCACCAGCACCGTGTTGCCGGCATTCACCAGCCGCTGGAGCACTTCGATCAGGCGGTCTACATCGGCGGCGTGCAGGCCGACGGTCGGCTCGTCCAGGATGTAGAGCGTGCGGCCAGTGGCGCGCCGGGCCAGCTCGCGGGAGAGTTTGATGCGCTGCGCCTCGCCCCCGGAAAGCGTCGTCGCCGACTGCCCCAGGCGGATATAGCCCAGGCCCACATCGGCCAGGGTCTGCAAGCGCGTGACGATGCGGGGCAGAGCGCTGAAAAATTCCAGGGCCTCATTCACCGTGAGGTCCAGCACCTGGGCGATGTTCAGCCCCTTGTAGCTCACCTGCAGGGTTTCGCGGTTGTAGCGCGTTCCGTGACACACATCGCAGGGGACGTAGACTTCGGGCAGGAACTGCATTTCGATGCGCAAGGTCCCCTGGCCCTGGCAGGCCTCGCAGCGGCCCCCCTTCACGTTGAAGGAGAAGCGCCCGGCGCGATAACCGCGCATGCGCGCTTCGGGCAGTTCGGCAAACAGCTCGCGGATGTAAGTGAACACGCCGGTGTAGGTGGCCGGATTAGAGCGCGGCGTGCGCCCAATCGGGGCCTGGTCAATGTTGATGACTTTGTCAATATGCTCCAGGCCCTCAATCCCGTCGCATTCGCCGGCGGGCTGGCGGGAGTTGTAAAGCATCTGGGCCAGTCGCGCATAGAGCGTCTCCACCACCAGCGAGCTTTTGCCCGACCCCGATACCCCGGTCACGCAAATCAGTTGCCCCAGGCCCAGGCGCACGGTAATATTTTTGAGATTATTGTGCCGCGCCCCCCGGATGACCAACGCTTTGCCGTTGCTGGTGCGCCTTTGGGGCGGGATGGGCACGCGCCGCCGTCCGGAAAGATACGCGCCCGTCAAAGACGTGGGGTGAGCGAGCACGGTCTCTAGCGGACCGGAGACGATCACCTCACCGCCGTGTTCGCCAGCACCAGGCCCCAGGTCCACGATCCAATCCGCTGCCCGAATCGTGTCCTCATCATGTTCGACCACCAGGACCGTGTTGCCCAAATCGCGCATCTCTTTCAGGGTGCGGATGAGACGGGCGGTATCGCGTGGGTGCAGGCCGATGCTGGGTTCGTCCAGGACGTACAGGACGCCGGTGAGGCGGGAACCAACCTGGGTGGCCAGGCGGATGCGCTGGGCCTCCCCGCCCGACAGGGTGGCCGCATTGCGGCTCAGGCTCAGATAATCCAGGCCTACATTGACCAGGAAGACCAGGCGGTCGCGGATTTCGCGCAAAGGCCGTTCGGCAATGGCGTAGTCCCGTTGGCTCAAGACCGGGCCGTGACCTTGCTCATCCAACAAAGCCTGGACCCAGGGCAGGACGCGCGCGACCGGCCAATCGCTCAGTTCCGGCAGGGTGATGTCGGCCACGGTGACCGCGCGCGCTTCGGGACGCAATCGCGTGCCGTTACAGACCGGGCAGGGCGTGCGGCTCATCAGCTCGGCGATGCGCTCGCGGATGTATTCGGAGTTGGTCTCTTCGTAACGGCGCTTCAGATTGGGGATGATGCCCTCGAAGGGACGCGCACCTTCCCATACGCCGTGCGCCCCCTCGAAACGCATGGGAATGGGCGTATCCCCGGACCCGTACAGGATGATGGCGCGTTGTGCTTCCGTCAGGCTTTGCCAGGGCTGATCCAGGGGGATATGGTAGTGCTGCGCCACGTTTTCGATCAGCCGCCAGGTGTAGCTATCGCGATCTTCGGTAATCCCAAAAGCGATAGCGCCTTCCTCCAGACTCAATTCGGGATTGGGAACCACCAGGTCGGGGTCGAGTTCCATTTTGTAGCCCAGACCCTGGCAGGCGGGACAGGCGCCGTGTGGGTTGTTGAAGGAGAAGGTACGGGGTTCGATGTCGGGCAGGCTGATGCCGCAGACCGGACAGGCCAGATGTTCGGAGTACAGCGCATCGCCTGGATTGACACGCTGAGGATCGGGGCTGTGCACCACGTTGAGGATGAGAATGCCATCGCCCAATCGCAAGGCCGTCTCCACCGAATCGGTGACGCGGCTCACAAAATCGCGGTAGCTCGCTTCCGGCTCATCCTGTGGATCGGGAATAATCAGCCGGTCCACAACTGCTTCGATGTGATGGATTTTGTAGCGGTCCAGTTCGGGCACTTCCTCCACGGGATACACCGTGCCGTTGACGCGCACCCGGGCATAGCCTAAACGTTGCACCTCCTCGAATACGTTGCGGTGGTGCCCCTTGCGTCCGCGGATCAGGGGGGCGAGCAACAAAATCCGGGTATCCGCCGGCAGCGTGAGGATCACATCCACGATTTCCTGGGCGCTCTGGCGGGTGACCGCACGTCCGCATTGAGGACAATGCGGGATGCCGATGCGGGCGTAAAGCAAACGCAGGTAGTCGTAGATCTCGGTGATGGTTCCCACGGTCGAGCGCGGGTTGTGCGATACGCCCTTCTGGTCAATGGCGATCGCCGGGCTTAGCCCCTCGATGGATTCTACATCAGGTTTGCTCATCTGGCCCAGAAATTGCCGGGCGTAGGCGCTGAGCGATTCAATGTAGCGGCGTTGCCCTTCGGCAAAAATGGTGTCAAAGGCCAGGGACGATTTCCCCGACCCGGAAAGTCCGGTAATGACAATCAGCTTGTTTTTAGGCAAGCTGACGGTGATGTTCTTTAGATTGTGTTGGCGTGCTCCACGTACAATCAGATAATCTTGCGTCATCGTTCATCCTCACATTGTCCTGCATCAGGCAAGTTTACCATTATAGCACGGTTTGGTCTGGTCCGGGGTACGGGTCAGCCCAAAGGTAGGGGTAAGCGCAAGGGGGAGCAATCACAAGGC
Organism: Anaerolineae bacterium; assembly: GCA_034434315.1. Lineage (GTDB taxonomy): Bacteria > Chloroflexota > Anaerolineae > B4-G1 > SLSP01 > DAOTZR01. Next base: position 14,362 of record DAOTZR010000255.1, on the reverse strand, counting down.
TTGCCTGCTGTGCCCGCTGTGAGGGGGAGATTTTGCCTCCAGGGCCTTCGTGGTATACTACTTACGCAACATCTCGCGATCCAGCCCATTTTTAATCAGGAGGATAAGGCATGAACCATTTTCTTTGTACCGCTGATTTTTCCGGTGAACAGCTTACCTATCTGTTGGATCTGGCTTTGCGCCTGAAGGCCGAGTGGCGCGCTGGCGGCAATCCGCCCCTCCTCAAAGGGAAAGTTCTGGGGATGATTTTCCAGAAGCCCAGCCTGCGCACGCGCGTTTCATTTGACATGGCTATGCTGCATCTGGGTGGACACGCGCTTTACCTTTCCCCCAATGAAATTCAACTTGGTAAGCGCGAAAGTGTGGCCGACGTTTCCCGCGTCATTTCCCGCTATGTGCATGTGGTGATGGCGCGCGTCTTCGCCCATGATGACGTGGTGGAGCTGGCGAAATGGTCCAGCGTCCCCGTTATCAATGGCCTTTCGGACTATTCGCATCCCTGCCAGGCGATGGCCGATTTCCTCACCATCATTGAACACAAGGGGCGCGATTTGAAAGGCCGCAAGCTGACCTTTGTAGGCGATGGGAACAATGTCGCCAATTCCCTCATCTTTACCGCGACGAAACTGGGGATGGATTTTGCGATCGCCAGTCCGCGTGGCTACGAACTGCGCGCGGATGTGGTTGAGAAGGCTCAGAACTTTGCTGCGCTCAGTGGGTCGCGCATCACCCTTACCAACGATCCGGTCGAGGCGGTCAGCGGGGCCGATGTGATTTACACGGATACCTGGACCTCCATGGGTCAGGAAGCCGAAGCTGAGGAACGGCGCAAGGTTTTCCCGCCTTACCAGGTCAATGCCGCTCTGTTGAGCCATGCTCAGGCCGATGTGATTGTCATGCATTGCCTGCCGGCCCATCGTGGCGAGGAGATCACCGATGAGGTCGCCGATGGCCCGCACTCGGTCATCTTCGACCAGGCCGAAAATCGGATGCACGCGCAGAAAGCCATTCTGGTTTGGGCTTTGGAGGCCGATCGCTAAACCTGCTTCAGGCCTGGGGGGCAGTATCCCCCCAGGCCTGAGATGTTGCTTTGTTTCAGGAGGGAACCGTGGCTGGTAATCGCGCTAAATTTGAAGAGGCCATGAATAGGGCGAACGCGCTGACTTGGGAGAAACGTTGGGCCGAGGCCTTACCCTTTTATCGCCGCGCCTTGGAAGAGTTTCCCGACGACACACCGGCTTTGATGGGGTATGCGTGGGTCCTGTACAATGCTGGTGATCTGGATAACGCGCTTCAGGTTTACCGGCGCATTACCCAACTCGCGCCGGGCAATCCGGGGCCTTACGAACGGATCGCCGATATTCGCGCCAGGAAAGGCGAAATCGAGGCGGCGACGCAGATGTACCTGCACGCGGCTACCATCTATCGTCAACAAGGGCTGTTGGACAACGCGGTTCAAGCCTGGGTAGCGGTTGTCAAGCTCAATCCCCTGGCCGACAAGGCCTGGGCCGAGTTGTTTAAACTGGCCCTGGAAAAACTGGATACGGAAGGTGCGTTACTGGCAGCCTATTGGCTGGCTTTTATCTACCAGGAGAGTCACCCGGATTGGGCCATTACGGTGTGTCGGCAATTGCAACAACTTATGCCTACCGATCCGCGGTTAAGCCAGCTCATGGAGTGCTTGCAGACCGGCAAGACCATCACGCGCCCCCCGGACTATGGTCACACCATCCCCATGCCCGAAGAAGCTACAGGCGAGGTGACTGCAGGAACGCCGATGGAAGTCACCCAAAAGCAGGCCATGGAAGACCTGGCTGAAAGCATCTTCGCCGAAATTCATACGGAGGGCGTTCAGATCTCCCCCATCAAAATCAGCCAGCTCATCAGTCAGGCGCTGGATGCGCAAACGCGCGGCGATCTGATTGAAGCGCTGGACGCCTATGAAGAACTCCTCAAGGCCGGCGTGAGCATGCCCTCGATTCACTACAACGTGGGCATGATCTACAAAGAACAGATGCGTTTTGAGGAGGCGATCAAACATTTTGAGAGGGCCTTAAATGACCAGAAATATTGCCTGGGCAGCCATTATGCTTTAGGGGAATGTTATCGGGCACAGGGCAAATCGCGTGAGGCGCTCAAGCACTTCCTGGAAGCGGTGAAGATCGTGGATTTGAACACGGTCCAGCGTGAGCATGTGGATGACCTGATCACCGTGTACGAAGGACTGGCGCAGGAATTGGTGAGCACCGGTGAGCCAGAACGGATGCAGAAGCTGAGTGCCACGCTGTTGGATTTTCTGGGCCAACGAGGATGGGAAGAAGAAGCCATCAAAGCCCGGCAGCGCCTTGACGCCTTAACCCGTTCCGGGAGCATCATCAGTCTGGCTGAGGTTTTGAGTCTTCCCGGTTCCAATGAGATTCTGCGCTCGGTAGCTCTGGCACAGGAGTACTTGCGTCGACGTAAAATCTATTCCGCTCTGGAAGAAGTCCTCTACGCTCTTGGCCATGCTCCGGATTACCTGCCCTTGCACCATCTTTTGGGCACCATCCTGGAGGAAAGCGGCAACGTCGAAGCTGCGGTGGAAAAACTCCGCATTATTGCCCGGACTTACGAAGAACGCGGCCAACCCCAACTGGCGACGCCTTTGTACAGTCATATCCTCGACCTGTACCCGTTGGATATAGCTACGCGCACGCACGTTTTGGAGGTATTTGTGGCGGCGCGGAAAGTGGATGAAGCCTTGGGCCAGTACTTGCAACTGGCCGATACTTACTACCAGTTGGCTCAACCCGACCGGGCACGGGAGACCTATGCACGGGCACTGGAGTACGCCACCAAAAATAGCGCCACTAAAGAGTGGTTCGTCCGTATTTATCACCACCTGGCCGATCTGGACATGCAACGCCTGGACTGGCAGGCCGCGATCAAAGATTATGAAGAGATCGCCCGACTTGTTCCGGATGATGAACGCGCCCATCTGGGTCTGATGCGCCTTTACCAGCGCACCGGACGGCCGCACCTGGCCCTGGCCACACTCGATCGCTTGCTAAAGAGCTATCGTGAAACCAAACGCATCCCCAAAGCCATCGTGGTGTTAGAAGATCTGGTTATGGAGGAACCGGAGAGCATTCCCTTACGGGCGCGCCTGGCACAACTGTACTTGAATACGGGCAATCGCGAAAAGGCGCTGGAACAACTGGATGTGTTGGGGGATTTGCAGCTCGAAGCGGGGCAAAACGAAGCTGCCGCCAAGACCATCGAAGCGATCATCGCGCTCAATCCTCCCAATGTGGAAGACTATGCTGCCATTTACGAGCAAATTACCGGACGCAAACCGCCCCTGAAGTCATGAACGGCAGGGGCGAAAGGATACGAACATGATTATGGTGGATCTGGCCTGGTTAGTGCAGCGCCTGACCTGGTTGGATGTGCTGGACATCCTGTTGGTTGCACTGACCTTTTTCTGGATCTTTTATACCCTGCGAGGAACGCGCGCCATGCCCCTGGTCCGCGGCATTGCCGCTTTACTCCTCGTGATGGCTTTAATCAATCGTCTGGTTTACCTGCGCGCTTTTTCCTGGTTGTTGCAACAGATTCTGCCGGCCTTGCTGGTTGCCATCCCCGTGGTCTTTCAGCCCGAACTCCGCCGTGCCCTGGAGCAGCTTGGACGGGGCCAAATTTTTCGCTTTATGGCTTTACCCCAGGAGATGGAGCAACTGGTTCAAGATGTGACCAATGCCGCCCTGCAGATGGCCCAGCGTCATGTTGGGGCCTTGATTGTGTTTGAGCGTCACACTGGCTTGCGGGAATACATCGAAACCGGCGTACCTATGGAATCGCGGGTTACGCCGGAGCTGCTGATCACCATTTTCAACCCGGCTACCGTGCTCCATGACGGAGCGGTGATTATCCGGCAGGGGCGGATTGCGGCAGCTGCATGCGTCATGCCCCTGACGACGGCCTACCTCGCCGACCGCCAACTGGGCCTGCGGCACCGTGCCGCTCTGGGCATTACCGAGGAAAGTGATGCGGTAGCTCTGGTGGTCTCCGAAGAGCGTGGAAGCGTCTCCATTGCCCACAATGGCCACCTCATCCGCGACCTGGAAGCCGCCCGGATTGCCCCTTTATTGCATACCTTACTTACCCCTCCTGAATATAAATCTTTGGGTAATCTGGTTCGCCGGATCGTTCTACCCTCGAAACCGGAAAAGTCTGTATGAAATCTGCCCGACTCTCTCAGAATATCCTGACCTTTCTCCTTTCCCTGCTGCTGGCCTTTTTTCTGTGGGTTATTGCGACGGAAACTGAAAATCCCACATTGGAACAGACCCTGCCTCAACCCTTCAGCATCCGGATTGAAGGATTGGATAGCTCCCTTATCGCTTATGGTTACGAAAGCGTGCAGGTTAAGCTCACGGCGCGGGCACCGCGTTCCGTGTGGGAAACCTTTCAATCCGGCGATGTGGACTTCTTTGTAGATGTCACAGGTCTGGAACCGGGTATGTACACGCTGCCGATCGAGGTGCGCTTTAAGCAGCTTATGCGGGTTGTGCGGCTGCAACCAGAACAAGTCGTGGTGCGGATCGAGCCGCTTCTCACCAGCGAAATCCCCGTCCAGGCCATCGTGCGGGGCACTCCGGCCCTGGGCTATCAGGTCTCCGAACCCAAACTTGTCCCCCAGAAGATTTTGATCTCCGGCCCTGCTTCCAGCGTTAATCAGGTTGTGGCCGCCCAAATCATTCTGGATGTCAATGAGCGGCGCCAAAACCTGCAGGGGGATTACAGCCCGGTAATCGTGGATGAGAACGGCAACATCCTGCCTTACCTGACCCCGGATCCCCAAAGAATTTCTGTGGCTCTGAGTGTTGAGCAACTGGGTAACTACCGTGACATGGCCATCAAGGTCAAATTGAACGGCCAGCCAGCCGCCGGATACCGCATCACGCGCGTCGAAGTGGACCCCCCCATCGTAACCGCCTTTGGCCCGGTTGAACTGATTCGCGGGCTGGAAGGCTTCATCGAAACCGCCCCGGTCAATCTCAACCAGGCTACGAGCACCATTTCTGTGACGACCCTGCTCCAGCTCCCATCGGGCCTATCCCTTTTGCTTCCCGCTCCTCAGGTCCAGGTGGTTGTCCACATTGCTCCGATTCAAAGCAGTCTGGCCCTCGATCGGGCTGTTGAAATTCAGGGGACCACCATCTATTCTGTCACAGTCGCCCCGTCCGTCGTGTCGCTCATCCTCAGCGGCCCTCTGCCTACCCTGGATCGCCTTGACCCCAACACTGTCCATGCCATCGTGGATGTGACCGACCTGGAGCCAGGCATCCATAGGATAGAAGTGAGGGTGATTGCTCCCCCTGATCTGGTGGTGGAAAGCGTCATCCCTGAAACCCTGAACGTCACCATCACCATCGGACCTTAAACAACACTAGAAAACTTCTGACTTCTGATGGAGGAACCCTATGCCCTCGAATGAACCCATTGTGGAAGTTGACCATATTGCCAAAAGCTTTGGTGATACACTGGCGGTCAGAGATGTCTCGTTTATAGCCGAGCCGGGTGAAATTTTCGGTCTCCTGGGCCCCAACGGTGCCGGGAAAACCACCACCATCCGCATTCTGCTGGACATCTTCAAACCTGATCGTGGACGTGTGGCCGTACTGGGCGGGCCGATAGATGAAGCACGCAAAGCGCGGATCGGCTACATGCCAGAAGAGCGCGGCCTGTATCAGGATATCCCGCTCGAACGTTGCCTGATGTATCTGGCCCGTTTAAAAGGCCTTTCGGAACACGAGGCCGCCAAACGGCTGAACGACTACCTGGAACGCTTTGACCTGGCCCAACACCGCAAGAAGAAGGTCAAGGAGCTGAGCAAGGGTATGCAGCAGAAGGCGCAAATCATTGCCACGCTCATTCACGCCCCAGATTTGCTTATTGTGGATGAACCTTTCAGCGGTTTGGACCCGGTCAATACGCGCATGGTGCAGGACATTTTCCTGGACCTGCGGCACCAGGGCGCCACGATCATGATGTCCACCCATCAAATGCACCTGGTCGAGGAACTGTGTGATCGCATCCTTCTCATCAACCATGGCCAGGGCCTGCTCTATGGCCCCATCCAGGAAATTCGGCGCCGGTACGGAAGCAACGAAGTCCTGATCCACTCCCCGGCCCCTCTCCCGGAATTGCCGGAACTGATGGCCGCGCGTGTGCCCCAAAATGGCGGGTGGCGGCTCACCCTGCATCCGGACGTAGAACCCCAGAGATTACTCAAAACCCTGATCCAGATGGATGTGCCGGTTGAGCATTTCGAAATCGCCTTACCCCATCTGGACGACATTTTCATCCGGGTAGTCCAGGGAGGCTAGGACCATGCGTCGCACACTTCTGGTGGCCTGGCACGAATGGCGCGCACTGATATGGCGTAAGCGGTTCCTCTTTTCCCTGCTGAGCCTGCCGGGAATCCTGCTTTTCGGCATCGGATTAGGGATTGTGACCGAAAAACTCATGGAATCAGATCTCCCGATAGGCTATGTAGATCAGGCCGGCTTTCTGGATCCCAACCTGCCCATCCCCCTGGAAAAGCAGGAAGATCCCTTTGTGTTGACACCCTATCCGGACGAAGCCAGCGCCCAGGCCGCCCTGGACGCGAAACACATTCAGGCCTACTTTGTCATCAGCGCCGATTATCCCCAGAGCCGCGCGGTCAAACTCGTCTATGCCCGGCGCCCCAATCAACAAGCCCTGCGTTATTTCACCCGCTGGCTTCAGGTCAATCACCTGAAGGATTTCTCCCCTCAGGTGCGTGAAAGGCTGCTCCTGAAAACCTCAACTGACGTGCACATTTTAGAAAACGAGCGTGTCTTTCCGAATGGAGAACCCGATATCGGCCTGTTTATCCCGCTTATCTTCGCTTTTCTCTTCATGATGCTAATCCTGATGAGCGTCAACTACTTCATGACCGCCATGACCAAAGAAAAAGAGAGCCGCATGTCCGAAATTCTGCTCACGATCCTGCGGCCATCGGAGTTCATTGTGGGCAAAGTGTTGGGCATTATCGGCATGAGCCTGGTGCAGGGGCTGGTCTGGGGCAGCATGGGACTCCTGGCCTGGTTTATCCTCAGCCGGATTTTCCCCATACCGGCCCTCATGCATCCCACCATAGATTGGGCCTTTTTGCTGAGCCTGCTGCTCCTGGCGCTGATTCTGTACCTTTCCTTCGCCATTGCCGTGCTTTTACTGGGCATTATCATGCCCGATGTCGAACATGGTCAGCAGATCGGCGGCCTGTTTTCACTCTTGTGGGCTTTACCGCTCTGGCTGATTGTCCCCATCGTCGAACATCCTGATAGCGTGCTGGCACTAGCCCTGAGCTTCATCCCTGGCGCGGCCCTCACCACCCTGGCCCTGCGCAGCCTGGCCACTTCAATCCCAGCCTGGCAGATCGGGGCAAGCATGCTCATAAACACGGGCTTCGCAGCCCTGCTTCTCTTCATCACCGTCAAAACCTTCCGCCTGGGGATGTTGCTCTACGGAAAACGCCTGCGCTGGCGCGACATCTGGCAAGCCTTGCGTGTCAAGGAGTGAACGATGAACAAAACGAGGCTGGTTTTCTACTACGACCTTATCAACCGAATCACCCGGCCCGGATTCTGGCTCTGGGGCATCCTGGTGCCTGTCTTAGGTCTGGGCCTGGTAATGGGGATGAACTACCTGCAGGAGCGCACCAGTTCGTTCCCTGGTCTCCAACCTCGCTCCACCCAGACCCCATCCCAGGTCATTGGCTATGTGGATGAGGCCCATCTGTTGCGAGTCATCCCGGACGACACAGGCCTGCAGGCCTTCCCCGACGAAGCCGCCGCGCGCGCCGCCCTGGAACAAGATGCCATCCAACTCTATTACCTCATACCCGCGGACTACCTGGAATCTGGCCGGCTCCTTGCTTACACCCGGACCTTCCTGCTGACCGACTTTGATTCGGAAAGTTTCCCCGATCCGCGTTTACAAGCTCTCATCCAGTTCAACCTGCTCGGCGCGGACCAGGAAAAGCTGGAGCTGCTCACCCATCCTATGCAGCTTACCGTGGAAACCACAGCGCCCCCGTCGAACTACGACGATAGCAACCCGTTCGCCTTCTACATCCCTTACAGCGTCACACTCCTGTTTTACTTCTTCATCATGATGTCAGCCAGCCTGTTGCTCAGCGCCATCAACGTTGAAAAACAGAATCGCCTTCTGGAAACCCTGCTGATAACGCTCAATCCGCGCGACCTCCTGGCCGGCAAAATGCTCAGTCTGGGCCTGCTCAGCCTGTTCCAACTTCTGGTCTGGGCGGGTTCAGGGGTCCTGATCCTGCGGCTGGGCGGAAAGACCCTGTCCATTCCCCCTGGCATGGAACTCCCGTTCAGCCTGCTCACCTGGGGCATTCCCTTTTTCATCCTGGGATACGCTCTTTACGCCAGTCTGATGGCCGGGATCGGCGCTCTGATCACGGACCTGCGCGAGGCTTCGCAGGTCACCTTGCTTGTCATCAGCCCGCTCATGATTCCGTTGTTCTTCATCACCCTGCTCATTCAAGAGCCGCACGGGGTCCTGGCTACCGTGCTCAGTCTGGTGCCCTTCACGGCGCCTGTGGTGATGATGATGCGCCTGGCCCTGGGGCACGTTCCGCTGTGGCAACCTATCGTAGCTCTGGTGGGGCTGGGGATCGTGGCGCCGCTCATTCTTCGCGCCACGGCCAACCTGTTCCGGGCGCAAATCATGCTCACTGGCCAGCCCCTCACCGTCAAACGCTACCTGCTGGCCCTTCTAGGGCGGATCTGACCCCCCACCATTAAAAAACTCCCCCGCCTGTTCCAGGCGGGGGAGTGTGTGGGCGAGATAGGGCTCGAACCTACGACCTCACGGATGTGAACCGTGCGCTCTGACCGACTGAGCTACTCGCCCGACGGGCAACATTTTACCATGAAATACGGAAAGTGCAACTTTGCCTCAATCACCCAACCTGTACCGGGCCCAGGGCTCATCCCTGCTCTAACCTGAAGTGATTCGTAGTGCCTGGTTGGCTTAAATTTATTACGTACTGCATTGACTCCCACCCCCTGAGGCGGAAAAAAGTTCTTAATGCCCCTGCGTCCCTTGGCATCCGGGACGGATGCGGTCCCAGGCAGTCCTGGTGCCGCGGGCGTTCCTTCCGCGGGGGGGGAAAACCTGCAGGACAGTTGTCCCATCCTTCCCGGGAGTGTTGCGTTCGTCCTACACGCCCCGTATCTCTGCTGGAGGTTGACAATTTAATCGAGTCACGGCCTGGTAGTCGAAGGGGCGGGGGAGGCATGTCCGGCGATGATGCACCTCGTAGCTGGACGACTTCAGCCTCCGGAAGAAACCCATTTCGACCAGCCGGGGTTCTTTGCACACTTCATCCCCTGATTTTCGGTGTTGTGGGTATTGGAGCGTCAGCCCAACCGACTCCCGCCGATGTAGCGCAGGATTTATCCTGCGCAAAAAACAAGGCCATGAACGTTGACAATTTTATGTAACCAGGTAACGGCCGGGTAGTCGAAGGGGAGGGGGGAGGTACGCCCGGCGATGATTCGGTGATTGAAATCACCTCATTGGGCCTGCGGCCAACAGTCGGCCTACGCCGACCGGGAAACCGGGCGTCGGCGCAGGTGCCCCGGTTGTAGAGGGACAGCCTGCCGTACCCTTTTAATCGGCGAAATTGGCCTGTGCAACAAGGCAGATGCCGGTGATTGAAATCACCGCGAGCTGTGCCGTTGTGGCGCAGGATTTATCCTGCGCCAGGAATACATTTTGATCGGTGCAGGCGTCCGGTGGGGGGACAGCGTACTGTACCTTTTCAATCGGCGCAACATGGCAAAACCAACAGGTTTATCTTTGATGCCGCTTCTCGTGCCGTGGCGTCTGATGCCACAAGCGTTGCGTTGCTACACCGGTATAAAAAATACCCCCGTCCTCAAGTCGAGGACGGGGGAAAGGCCAGAGCCCAAAGCCCAATTACTTGAGCACGACGACCGCGCCGACTTCCTCGAGCTTCTTCTTGGCGTCTTCGGCAGCTTCCTTGGACACCGACTCGAGCACGTTGGCCGGAGCGCCTTCGACCAGGTCCTTGGCTTCCTTCAGACCCAGGTTGGTGAGCTGGCGCACAACCTTAATGACCTCGATCTTCTTGGGACCAACTTCCTTCAGCACAACGGTGAATTCGGTCTGCTCTTCGACCTCCTCAGCTGGGGCAGCAGCGCTGGCCGCGGGCATCATCGCCCCCATCATCACCGGAGCAGCAGCGCTCACACCGAGTTTCTCCTCGAGCATTTTGACCAGACGCGCGGCTTCCATCATCGTCAGACCGCTGATTTCCTCAACCAGTTTCTCCAGATCAGCCATTGTTTTCCTCCCTTTAAGGTTAATTTAAAATTTGAATTGAGATTAAAATGAATGGGGAATTCCCCGTTATGCAGCCACTGCCTCGGCGCTGCCCTTCTCCAGCTTATCCACATACGCCTGCAAAACGTTGAGGACCTGCCGGACACCGCTGGCGATAACCCCGACGACCTGCGAGGCCGGTGCGTTGATCGTGCCCAGGACCTGCGCCAGGAGCACTTCGCGGCTCGGCATCTCGGCCAGAGCGTCAATGGCATCCGCCGGCATGAACTGTCCTTCAACCATAGCCCCACGCAGGGTGAACAGACCCGGCTCGACCTCTTTCGCGAAATCGCGGAAAACCTTCGCCACTGCCGGCGCATCCTTGTGACAGAACGCAGCCAACGTAGGACCGGTCAACAGGTCAGCGGGTGGTGTCAACCCCTGATGCTGCAGGGCATGGCTCAGGAGCGTATTCTTGACCACGTACACCTTACCACCGGCTTCTGTGACGCGGCGGCGCAAGGCTTGCAACTGCTGCACAGTGAGCTTGTTGTAATGAGCCAGAATGATCCCACTGCTGTGGGCCAGCTCTTCGGCGTACACGGCCGCGAGTTCCTCTTTGCGCTCCTTAGTGATAGCCAATGCTCTTTCCTCCTTTCAGTATATCAAACTTACCAGACCATAAAAAACTGGTTCTTATGCCTGCCGACATAAGAACCAGTTCAGCGTCCTTCCTGATGGAAGAAGGCTTTCTGGGACTTACCTCGGCAGGTCACATTAAGCGCCTGGGCGCACCTGCTGTCTTCGGTAAACAGAAAAAGCCCGGATCCAGTTAAAAAAGTCTTATGCGCCGCTCTCCAGAGCTAACGCTGCATTGGGGTCAACGCGCACCCCCGGCCCCATGGTCGGAGCGATGGTTACGCGCTTGACATACGTGCCCTTAGCCGCCGCAGGTTTAACGCGACGAATCGTCTCCATGATGGCGGACAGATTGGCCAACAATTCATCCACCGGTGCACTGACCTTGCCCAGAGGCAGGTGAATATTGCCCGTGCGGTCAAGTCGGTACTCGACGCGGCCCGCCTTGGCTTCCTTCACAGCCCGGGCCAGGTCTTCTGCATTGACGACCGTGCCGGTCTTGGGGTTGGGCATCAAGCCCTTGCGGCCCAACACGCGGCCCAGACGACCAACCTTGGGCATGATTTCGGGCACGGCAATGGCGACATCGAAATCCGTCCAACCGTCGCTGATCTTCTTGAAGCCTTCTTCATCGCTGATGATGTAATCAGCCCCGGCAGCACGGGCCGCGGCTTCCGCCTCAGCTGAAGCGAAGACCAGGACACGCACCTGCTTGCCCAGGCCGTAGGGCAGGCTGACCACACCGCGAATCTGTTGGTCCGAGCGGCGCGGATCCAGCCCCATGCGCAGGTGCAGCTCAACCGTACCGTCAAAATCGGTATAGCTGATTTGCTTGACCAGTTCCAGCGCCTCGCGCGGCGCGTAGAGCTGCTCGCGATTGACTTTCTGTGCTGCTTCTATGTATCTCTTTCCACGTCGTGGCATGTTCTTTCTCTCCTTGTGGTACTTACGGGCTGCTGGGCCCTCCCACGGGGGTGGAGACCTCAGTCTACAATCTCGATCCCCATATTGCGGGCGGTGCCAGCAATCATGGACTCCGCGGCCTCGATATCGTTCGCATTCAAGTCCTTCATCTTCATCTCGGCGATTTCGCGCAACTGCTTGCGCGTAATCTTACCGACCTTCTTGCGATTGGGCTCGCCGGAACCCTTCTGGATCCCCGCGGCTTTGCGCAGAAGGTCCGCCGTCGGCGGTGTGCGCAGGACAAACGTGAACGTGTTATCGGCATAGACCGTGATTTCAACCGGCACAATGGTTCCGACCATTGAGGCCGTGCGCGCATTGTACTCTTTGACGAAAGCCGGAATGTTTACACCATGCTGCGCCAACGCCGGACCAATGGGCGGGGCAGGGACGGCTTTACCGGCCGGAATCTGCAACTTCACAATCGCCTTAATCTTTTTCTTTGCCATAGTTCAAACTCCTTAACTGGACCGGGCCAGGCCCAGGCGCTTACTTAGACTTTTTCAACCTGTAAAAAATCCAGCTCGATCGGGGTCTCACGGTTGAAGAATGAGACCAGAACGCGCACCTTATTGCGCTCTTCATCAATTCCATCTACAACGCCGATGAAATCCACAAAAGGCCCCTCGATGATGCGCACCTTTTGCCCAACATTGAAGGTGGCCCGCACTTGAGGAGCATTTGCCTCCATCCGGCGCAAAATGGACTGCACTGCTTCAGGCCGCAGAGGCGTGGGCTGATTCCCCATCCCTACAAAACCCGTGACACCCGGCGTGTTCCGCACCATGTACCAGGAGTCATCGGTCAGAATCATTTCAACCATGATGTAGCCAGGGAACAGGCAGCGCTTAAGCGTGCGGCGTTTACCTTCCCGAATTTCAATCTCTTCGATTGTAGGAACTACAACCTGGAAGACATAATCGTGCATGCCCATCGTTTCGATGCGCTGCTCCAGGTTGTGCTTGACCTTGTACTCGTACCCGGAATAGCAGTGCACCACATACCACGCCCGTTCGTTTTTCCCACTGGAAGGCGCTGCCTCAAAGTCCAGGAAGGGCTGGACCTCTGGTTCAGGCTCACTCTCCTCGACCACTTCAGGCTCCACCGAAGCCGGACTCAGGTCTTGTTGGGCCCGTGCTTCCGCGAACTGTAGCAGATCCTTCGGGAGTGGGATCTCTGCTCCGGCGCCAAAATAGGCTGCCTCCTCCTCGTCGGAGAAGTCAGCTCTCTTTTCAGGTTCCCGTGATGGGCGCTTTTTTTCAGCCACGTTTATTCCTCGCTACGGCGACCAATCCAATAAGCTGATCCACCCAGGACTGCCAGCGTCAGGATGCCCAGCCCGATGTAAACGGGATTCATCGCAACAACGCCGCGCAGTAAAAGACCAAACAAGCCATCGAACAGCGCCAGGAAAATTGCCATCAGAATTGTGATGAACAATACCGTCATCGTGAGACGGATGGCCTCCTCGCGTGTAGGCCAGCTCACCTTCTTCAGCTCCCGCAAAGTATCCCGCAGGTAGCGGACGATCGCATTCTCTTTCTTGACTTCGGTCACCGATGCCTCCGTTTTCCCTATACTATCACATTAAGACACCGTTCCTGCCAGAAACGGTGTCTTAATCCTTCGCATCAGGCAGGCGAGGCAGGAATTGAACCCGCAACCTACGGTTTTGGAGACCGTTGCTCTGCCTAATTGAGCTACTCGCCTGCGTTAACCCTATTTAGTCTCGCGATGCAGCGTGTGCTGGCGGCAACGCGGGCAATAGCGCTTCAATTCAATACGATTCGGATCGTTGCGCCGATTCTTCTGCGTCGTATAATTCTGTTCTTTACACGTTGTGCAGGCCAACGTAATTGTCAGACGAATTGCCTTACTCTTTTTCGCCATATTTAGACCTCTTATTTATCCCCAACCAGTTTAGGGTTTTAACCCTGAGCCCACGATGAGGATCGAACTCATGACCCCACCCTTACCAAGGGTGTGCTCTACCTACTGAGCTACGTGGGCCTGAAAGAAAAATGGGCAGAGGCGGATTCGAACCACCGAAGGCGTGCGCCAGCTGATTTACAGTCAGCCCCCTTTGTCCACTCGGGTATCTGCCCATGTTTAGCCGACGGCGGGAATCGAACCCGCAACCCTCCGCTTACAAGGCGGATGCTCCGCCGATTGAGCTACGTCGGCGCGGGTCGCATTATAACACACGCCGACTAAGGGTCAAGGTGATTTCCACCGTGCAGGAAGTAGTATACACAAGTCGGGGAATTTGTCAACATTCCAAACTGGGGTTCGGACGTGAGTTCGGACATAGTCAGGTAGATGCAAAGACGATAGCTTGGAACAAGGCATAGGCAGCCTCAGTAATCTGAAGCCA
>DAOTZR010000254.1:0-6206 GCA_034434315.1 Anaerolineae bacterium | reverse complement strand
GCGCAGTAAATACATGGCAATCTGGCGTGGGCGAGCCAGGTTCCGGGAGCGCCGTTCACTGCTCAGGTCTTCTATCTCTAACTGATAGAAATCGGCCACAAGCTGAAGAATGTGGTCTGGCTCCACTTCAGGGCGTTTAGATAAGATGCCGTTGAGAGCCTGCCGGGCCAGGTCCAGGGTGAGGGGTTGGGCGGTGGTGCGAGCTACCAGCAGAACGCGATTGAGCGCGCCTTCCAGTTCGCGGATGTTGCGCTCAATATGAGCGGCGATGTAATTCAAGATTTCAGACGGGACCTTTTCCCTCAAAGCTTCCGCTTTAGAGTGCAAAATCGCCATTCGCGTCTCAAAATCTGGAGGTTGAATATCAACCTGCAGGCCCCATTCAAAGCGCGAGCGGAGGCGTTCTTCCAGGGTAACCATGGCCTTGGGAGGGCGGTCGCTGCTAAGGACAATCTGACGTCCAGTCTCACGCAGCGCGTTAAAGGTATGGAAGAATTCTTCCTGAGTGCTTTCCTTCCCGGCAATAAACTGGACATCATCCACCAGAAGCACATCGGCGCTGCGGTACTTTTCGCGGAACTGGTCTGTTGTTTTGGTCATAATCGCCTGGATCAGGTCGTTGGTAAACGTCTCGGAACTGACGTACAAAACCTGCAGGTTTTTATGGTAACAGGCGTGACCAATAGCGTGCAGCAGATGCGTTTTGCCCAGCCCCGCACCGCCGTGAATAAACAGGGGATTATAAGCCTGGGCCGGCTTTTCCGCGACGGCCATTGAAGCAGCCTGGGCCAGACGATTACCAGGGCCGACAATAAAGGTATCAAAAGTATAACAAGGATTAAGACCTGGATCGCTCACCTCTCGCTGGATCAGCTCCGGAACAAGGAGCGGTGGAAGAGCATTTTCGGCGGGCTTGTTTTTGGTTCTGGCATTGGGTTGGTTCCAGACAACATAGCGCGCTTCGATATGTTCATTCCCGCTAATCCGCATCAAAGTGCGGAGGATCACATGGGACAGGTGTGTTTGCAGCCATTCGGTGGCGTAGCCATTCTTGGCGCCGATGACCAGGCAATCCCCATTTTCTACTCCGATACACTGCGTATCGCGTAGCCAGGCATCATAAGTATCCCGGGGAAGCTGCACTTCCAGATCCCCTAAAACGCTTTTCCATAAAGTTTGCGCTTCATCCTGAGTAAGCATGGTTCAACTCCCGTTTTCAGGGCGCAAAAATCCCCCCTGATAGGTTAGTTTTTATTAACTATCGGGCTTGTGAGAAGTTTACCTGCCAGAGGATAGCGTCTCCTCACGTTTTTATTTTACCAGAAATAGCCATCCAGGCAATGGCTCAGGGCCTTATTTGGGTTACAACTTTAAAAGCTTAATTTTTTAGCGCCGCCTGTGGAAAACAAAACTTTTTGACCCTATCGCTTGGGTTAAAAAGCGGGCTGCCCCCTATAGCTGGGATATGCCCTGTGGAAAACTGGATAAAGAGCAGAAAAATTTTGTTCACACGCTATGAACAGACAGATGCACAGGCTAACCGGGCTTATTCCTTCAGAGAAAGCTATAGAAAATTTGTGGCGTAGGTTCAGACGACGCTCGCGCTGCTTTCTAAAGGCGCTGGGCCGGCAGAACGGAATGGCAGATATACATAAAAGGTACTGCCCGGACAGCGCTCTTCATCATAGCCTGGACTTTCAACGCGCAATTTGCCGCCGTGTGCTTCGACTATCCCCTTGGCAATGGCCAGTCCCAGTCCTGGCCCTCCGCCTTTGAATTTAGTTTTCCCTGAGGAATGCAGAGCTACTTCACCTGTTTGATAGAATTTGGTGAAAATAAGCTCGTGATATTGAGGATCAATCCCAATCCCGGTATCGCGAACCCAGAGGGTTACGCCACCGTTGGTCAGGCCCTGTTCACCAGGAGAAAACAGCTGTGCTCCCAGGGTAATGCGTCCGCCATCTGGCGTGTATTTAATGGCATTAAGGACCAATTGATACATGACTTTGCGAAGGGCTTCAGGGTCGCCTTCGATCACCAGGCCTTCCGGGAAAGACTCGATCTCCAGGGTTTGACTGCGTTCACGCGCCAATGGTCCAAAGTTTTCGATGGTATGTTTAAACAGGCTGGCAATGGGCACGAGTTCAAAATTAAGCTGGAGCATATTGCTATCAATTTTCGCCATGTCCAGCATGCTGTTAACAATTTCATGCAAGCGAATGGCACCGTCGTAAATACCCTCTACCATCTGGTGTAGGGTCGGGTTACCTTTGATGAGGTCGTTTTTCAATAAAATCTGGCTGAATCCACGCAGAACCGTGATGGGAGTACGCAATTCGTGGGAAGCTACGGTGATGAAATCGCTTTTAGTACGGTCTAATCGTTCCAGTTGGGCATAAGCGCGCTCAAGTTGAGCGTACAACTGAGCATTCCGGAGGGCTATAGCGGCCTGGCTGGCAAAGGCCATGGCCAGGGCCGCCTGCTCTTCTGTGAAGGGGGTGGGGGTTTCGCGGGTGAGCGAAAGCATTCCGATGATTTCATTTTCGGATTGAATGAGCGGGATCCCCATCCATGACCGTGCCAGCGGTAGTCCGGGAACATGTTGCCAGTCCGGACGTTGGAGCACATCCGGCACAATAAGTGGAGTGCCTGACTGTCGCAGCGTCTGGTAGACATCATCGCTCTTGATCGCGACCCGAATCTGGGTGGGATTGCTCCCTGGCGGAAAACCCCGTGCTGCTACAATCACCAGATCATTGCCCTCTTGCAGCATCATGGAGCCGCGATCAAAGGGCACAATTCGCGAGAGGCTATCCAAGACCTGCTTCAATACTACATTGACGTCCAGAGACTGAGACAGTGCCCGGCTGACTTCATACAGCATTTCGCTCAGCAGACGTCGCGACCGCTCGCCTGAGTAGACCAGTGCGTTGTGAATAGCAATCGCGACTTGATCTGCCAGAGATTCAAACACGTGTTCATCATCTTCACTAAAGGCCTGGGGCTTATCACTTTGCAAATCCAGCACACCCAGAAAATTGTCCCCAATAACCAGCGGAAGGACCATTTCAGAGCGGGTATTGGGAATAATGTCTACGCTGATGTAGCGCGGGTCCAGCGCTACGTCATTTACACGGGCTGTGCGTAGGTGTTGAGCTGACCAACCAATGATACCCTCTTCCCCAATTTTAAGCTTGAAACGTTGTTCAGAGAGCCAGCGACCGGCGCTTCCTGTGCCAGCGCGGGCAACTACGTATTTCTGGCTTTCATCCACAAGAAAGATGCCCACAAAATAGTATCCAAAACGCTCTTTGATGAGTTCGGCAATTTCGTTGAGAACCTTGTCCAGGTCTAGAATTGAGCTTACACTTTGGGCAACCTGAATCAGGGTTTCTAATTGGATGGCCCGATGTTTGATTTCTTCCTGCTGGCGGATTTGATCTTGGCGCAGCATCTCTAAGCGCCGATAGGTGCGTAGCCGTGCCATGTGGACAATGTAACCGATCAAGGCACTGATACCAATCGTATAACGTAATGTCATCCAGGTAGGCGTTTGCGGCGCGCGGGCCAGAGCGATCCAAACCCAGGCCAGACTGCTTCCCAGGGTGATGCCCAGGAACCAGGGAGTGGATAGAAAGAAAAATCCTGTGCCGATAAAAAGCAGCACCAGGTAGATGCTGAGCATGGGATCCAGAGCCAGGTAGATATGAACCAATAAGTTGAAAGCCACCAAAATGGCTACTACTCCAATGATTAGATGAGCGTATTGGGGTTGAGGCTGACGACGTTTGTACCAGAAATGCATGCCGAGTAGCAACAGGCCGCTTAAGCCGTTAATGATCGTCATGGGGAGTTCGAGCTTGTCCGGAAAAAGAACTTTAGGAATGGCTAGATAATGAGTGAAGGCCAGTAAAATGAACATCACCCCAAGGGCCAGAATGGTCGGATTCAGGCTTTCCAGCACAACTTGCTGGAGAGCTAATTCCATAGCCTGGCGGTCATAAAGAGTTTCTTCGCCGGGTGATGGCTTTGTTTTTCTCAGAAGAGCATAAAGCTTGTTCATAAGTTACCGTTCTTTTTGAATGCAAAATATCATGAAAGCTTCATTCATTATACTCAAATTTCCGGGCTATACCAGTACAATACATGCACAGAAAGGTTGCATTTTGGCGACTAATTTTAATGATCCAGTCCCAGGCCTAAACGTATTAGAGAGAGTACCTTAAGCGGAAAAACTCCTACCGGTACGTCCAGTTCGCTTTTGTCGCAAACGGTAGAGGTATTGGCTGCTTCCACCCGTTCTTTAAGTGGACGAAGCCTGTTTTGGAGTTCATCGCTGCTGTAGCGTGCCCTTAATGTATCAATGTGATGCATTAACACTCTGGCCTCCTGAATGCGACTTTCCGTCTCTTGGGCTTTGGCCGGGCTGATGAGACCAAAGGTGCGTTTCACTCGGTTGAGGCGAGCGCCGGCTTCATAGGTGGTTTCAACCAGGGTGGCGCGGTCCATCCAACGGGTCTCATACGAAAGAATCTCTTTCCATGTGGGTTCCAGTAACAGGCGCCGATGATCTTCCAAAGTAAAGGCCCGGCGCATGTAGCCAACCTGGTCTGCCTGCTCATAAGCGCGACTACCAGGGTCCAGGAAAGGCGCGAGGGGGGAGATAAAGGGGATCAGACGCCCATCGTCAAAACGCCTTAGAAGCTGTTCGGAGTAGGCAACAGTCTCAAGCACTGAATCCGGCGTTTGTTGAGGTAATCCGATCATAAAGAACAGGTCAAAGCGTCGGGCTCCCGCTTGCAACGAAGCCGCGATGGTTTCTTCGATATCTTCGTTGCTAAAGAGTTTGCCACTGGCCCTACGCACGCCTGGGTCGTGAGATTCAGGCGAAAATTCTACGATAAAATCAGGCAAGGCCGCAGCCAGTTCTTCCATGTAAGCCTGCGTGGTGGGCCAGAAAAATTCTACCATGACCGTGCCTCGAAATCCCTGCACGGCGTGGAAAAAACGTCGCGCATAATCCATGCCTGCCTGACGTAGATCGCCCAGGATAAATACCGGCCCGCAGCTCAAACGTCCTATGCGTTTAACATCCTCCGCCAGCCGCTCTGGAGAACGATAGGCCGGACGCTCACGTCCGATGAAGTGCTTCCCCGCAAAAGCCGAGCCGCCACAGATTGTACATTGCTGCGTGCAGCCTTTTACACTTAACGCTGCTGTAATGGGATACTCCAGCCAGTGGTTAAAGGGGATGTAGTTAGTCAGATCGAAATGCCGGCGAACAACCTTGCGCACGATTGGAACATAATCGAAAACTAACCCATCAAGGTCGGTTGGACAGTAGTCCTGAGGGTTGACATGCACCTGGCCTTGCGCATCGCGCCAGGTGAGATTGGGAACATCCAGCGGTGGGGTGCCGGCGCGGATATGCTCCAGCAACTGGCGCAGGGGCTCTTCCGTGCTATCCCCGCGGAGCACGTAATCTACACCATAACGAGTGACCAGCTCATGGTGAAAATAAGTAGAACTGTACCCGCCCAGGATAACGGGCGTTTCTGGATGATACTGACGTAACAGGCGCACGACTTCCAATGCCCCGTGCGCGTGAGGCAGCCAGTGCAAATCTACACCAAATGCACGAGCTTTGAGATGTGCCAGGAGCTCTTCGGGGTCAAATTGCCTGTCACGGAGCATGCGCGCAGCCAGATTGACGATGGATACCGAATAACCGTGGGCCTGAAGATAGGCCAACATAGTGCTGAAGCCAATCGGATACATGTCAAAGATAGGCGTGGAGGGAACCAGATCCGAAATGGGGCCCCAGAGCACAACCCGTTCGCGAAAATCCATCACGCTAGGAGCGTGCAATAAAATCAGATCATCCATAAAGTTCTCTCCAGGAATACAGATGCATGCCGGGGGGATTGTATCACAATTCAGAAGAAAAGGGGACGATGGCGAAAAGGACTTATCCTGTGTTTTTCGCGCAGGATAAATCCTGGGCTACATTGGCAGCAGCCTGTTGTGCTACGCCTGACCGTTTGCGACTTGGCGCCGGCAATCTGAAAGTCAAGGTGAAATGTGTAGTTTCTCCGGGATGGCTCTAATTTTCTGAGCTTCGGACGTGAGTTTGGACATGGGTGGCAAGAATCTCCTGGTTGCGTCAAAATTGGGCTTGTAGCACATTATAGGCCCAAACCAGGAGG
>DAOTZR010000253.1:0-18998 GCA_034434315.1 Anaerolineae bacterium | reverse complement strand
CTACCTCCTGGTTTGGGCCTATAATGTGCTACAAGCCCAATTTTGACGCAACCAGGAGATTCTTGCCACCCATGTCCAAACTCACGTCCGAAGCTCAAACGCTTCATTTTATCCCCCAATCGCAACGCTTGCAAGCTCGCCCAAGAAGCCACAGGCATCCTTAACGTTTCAAGAAGAAGGGAACATCTATGATAACCCGGGTCTTTTTGTACTTGCGCCGACCGTACAGGAGCGCCAGTTTAAGCTGCCAGGCCGTCTGGTTGTGGAGCGGCAACTGCCACCAGCGCGCCGGGACAAACTCAGGCAAAAGCACCGTAGCCAGTTGCCCATCGTTATGTTCACGATCGGTGCGTTCCAGAAAGTCCAGCAAAGGTGTGATGGTAGAACGATAAGGGGAAGGCACCACAACCAGGGGCACATCACATTCCCAACGCTCCCACGCCTGCCGCACCCGTTCCGCTGTACCTGGCATGACCTCGACGTAAACCGCTGTCACCCGATCGGAAATTGAACGGGCGTAGCGCATGGCTTCGATGACGCCACGGTGGACCCCGGCTACAGGCACGACAATGCGCGGTGCAGGCAGTGGCCTGAGACTTGGCGGCAGTCCTTTCAAGGTCAATTGTCGGGCTACTTCCTGATAATGGTGATGGATGGCGCTGAAAGTGAAAACCAGCAAGGGCAAAAGCACGAAAACAATCCAGGCACCATGCAAGAACTGGCTGATGGCGATAATAATCAGGGTAAGCGCTGTGACACCTGCCCCCACCGCGTTGATGGCCAGTTTAGGCCAGTGATGCCCAGTGCGCGTTCGCCACCAATGAATCACCATGCCGCTCTGCGAGAGGGTGAAAGCCAGAAAAGCGCATACCGCAAACAGTGGAACCAGGGCATGAGCATCGCCATGAAACACAACAATAAGCAGAGCCGCCAGGCCTGCCAGGGCCAGAATCCCATTAGAAAAGACCAGACGATCGCCCAGCATGGCAAACTGCCGCGGCATGTAGGCATCTTGCGCCATAATCGAAGCCAGCCGGGGAAAGCCGGCAAAGCTGGTATTGGCCGCAACGGCCAGCATCAGTAGCGTCACGCCCTGGGTCAGAAAATAGAGCAGACCATGCCCCCAGATATGCCGCGATAATGCCGACAGAATGGTCTCCTGGCCGCCGGCAATCACCGCAAAGTGCTGGGTCAATCCCACCGTTCCAAGGAAGAGAAAGACCATCAAGCCGGCCATGACTATTAACGTGATACCGGCATTGCGCGAGGAGGGCGGTTTGAAAGCCGGAACACCGTTACTGATGGCTTCAACGCCAGTCAGGGCAGTGCAGCCAGAGGCGAAGGCATGCAGGAGCACCATCGGCGTCAGGGCTGAGTTGGTGCTTAGCGTGGTCGGGAACTGGGCCGCAGGAGTCGTGAGGGCGCGCCAGGCGCCAATCCCAATCAAGAGTGCATAGGTGCCTGTGAAAAGATATACAGGAAAAGCCATGAGTGTTCCCGATTCGCGGACGCCCCGCAAATTAGCTATGGTGATGATGGCCAGAAGCCCCAGCGCCAGGGGTACGCGATAAGGCCAAAGACCTTGAAACGCCGAAGCCAGCGCGGCCACACCTGCCGTTACGCTGACAGCGGCGTTAAGCACATAATCTAATAGCAAAGCGGCGGCGGCAGTCAGACCTGGACCTGTCCCCAGATTTTCGCGCGCCACCGTATAAGACCCGCCACCATTGGAATAAGCGTAGATGGTCTGATAGTAAGAAAAGGTCACAATAAGCAGAACCGAGGCAATAGCCAGGGCAATGGTCCAGGAATAGCGCAACCCCATCGCTCCGGCCAGAGCCAATCCCAGGTAAATCTCCTGATTGGCGTAAGCGATCGAGGCCAGGGCGTCCGGGGAAAAAGCGGCCAGGGCCTGGATTTTACTCAGGTGCTCGTCCACCATGCGTTGGGTGGGCAAGGGCGGGCCTATCAACCATTCCCGTAAATGTATCAGCATAGACACCCCTCCGCAGGCTGCGGAATCGCTCCGCGAATGGCAAAAGCCTGCCCGCGTGAAGCTTTCTGCCCAGAGTAACAGCTTATATTCCGGCCCCAATCAACCGGGCTGCCATGCTCATAGCCCGGAATTGATCCTGGGCCCGGTCATCCCTAAGCAGCCCCTTACTGTTCTGAACGAAGCGCTTCCGCCATCGCGGGAGCGACCGGTCTGTCCAGAGCATAGACACCCTGATAGGCTGGAGGAAGGAGCACAGCAATCGCGCGCATGATCTGTTCGGTAGCGGCCTGAAGGGCCTCACTGCGCGGATGCTCATTAACCGGCAGACGGAAAGGCTCTCCAATGACCACGCGGATGCGCATGCGGCGCAAGTGCAAAAAATCCTCCAACATTTTTTCTGTTCCGGTGATGGCGGCCGGCACTACTGGAACGCCAGAACGCAGGGCGATGTAGGCCGCCCCAGGGCGGGCGGGTTGCAAGGCGCGCGTCCGTGACCGTGTCCCCTCCGGGGCCATCCCCAGTACGTCACCCCGCTTTAAAACAGCCAGGGCCGCGCGTAAAGCCGCCAGGTCGAGTTCGCCGCGGCGCACCCAGATCGCGCCAGAAGCTTCCATGAGCTGCTTCAAAATCGGCACGCGCCGATATTCGCTGGCAGCCAGCACGTAAATCTGATGCGGCATGGCCATCATCAGAATGGGCGGATCCAGCCGACTGATGTGATTGACCACCAGCAAAAAAGGCCCGGATGCCGGTACATGCTCAAGACCCTCGATTTCCACATGGGCGAGCAAACGGGCCAGAAAAGTGACCAGAGAACGGATGCGGCGATAGGCCAGACGCATAGACTACTCCACGCTTTCTCCCCAGGCATTGATCAAAAAAGTGGCAGGTTGTTCGCCTGCAGGGGAGGTAAATACGACGTCGAAATCCACCGTTTCACCTGCGGCCAGGACGCGATCGTGTAGAACCGCATGCCGATAGCCCAACACCTGATTATTGCGGTTGTAAAACGTCACCACGATATTGGGCCGCTGGACTTCGTCAGTTTGCGGATTGCGCAGTTTGCCCCACACAACATACCGCGGACCCTGAACCGCGCCTTGCGCTTCCGCGACTTCTAAAGGACGGTAGAAAGCGGTGACCGGCCCAATAGTTTCAGCGCGCAGGATGCTTACCGCGCAGCGGGCTGTGCGATCGGCGGCGATGGGAAAAAGAACGGCAAAGGGTGCCCGGCCGCCGGCGGGAAGATAGTCCGTGCTGAGAAGAAGGGACGCCGAATCAAGAACGGTTCCATCCGCAGCGCTAAGCGTCACCTGGATCTGGATAGTGGTGAGCGGGTCGGCGGTCGGGTTGTAGATTTCGCCAGTGCACCAGGCCCCGCTGATGGCGGAATTGTAGCGCATCACCCCCTGGACCTTTACCACTGCCGGCGTAGGCGTGGGCAAAATCTGCTGTTCAAAGACAGGCAGGCTACCCGTTGCGGCATCCTCGCCCGTGGGAATAATGAGCGCTTGGCCCTCCCGAATGAAACGTGGATCGGCAATAGCATTGGCGCGCTGCAAAGCATCCAGGGTCACGCCGTACTGGATGGCAATGCCCAACAGCGTATCCCCGCTTTGCACCACGTAAATGATGGGCGTCGGTGTAGGAGCAGGGGTATACGTAGGCGTCGGCGGCAACGGGGTCATGAACTGATAGGGCGAAAAGGTCGGCGTAGGAGTCACCAGGCCTGACGCAGAGGAATCGGAAACAGAGGCCGGCGGCGTCAGGACCGTTCCGCACGCGGCCAGACTCCATAGGGCTGCCATCAGCACCAGGCTTACCAGGATCAAGCGGTTCACGCCAACTCCTTCTCCAGGAAATCAGATGGCATTATACCACACACTAACCTGCCTCGATTAACCGTTTTCTACGTTTTCAGCCTCAGCTACAGCGTCAAGCTGTTGAGCCACAGCCCGGCTCAAGCGAACCAGGCGCGATTTCAGTTTTCCTCCCCCATACACTCCACCCAACACCAGCCAGGGCAGGCCGATAGTTCCCAGCAGATAGGGTTGAGGGGACAATAGAGGCTTAGCCGAGAAACGATCGAGGTTGAACAGGATGAGCGCAACCGATGTCCACACCGTGAGAAAGTTGGGGATGGCATCGCTGGCGTGAATCAAGCCAGGACCAGGGATGCGGTGCCGCGTCAGAGGCCAGAAGAGGTTGCTCCCCATGTGTCCCAACTGATCTTCCAGCACGTGCCCTAAAAAGCCCAGGGCGATCAGCAGCCCGCCCCAGCGCGCGGTGATCGCCCCCGCCCCCACCAGATTCAGCAGGCCCCATACGACGATTCCCACCAGCCCCGCTAAAAATACACTGTGGGACCAGCGATGATGCCAGTCCAGGAAATGCACCTGCAAGGCGTCCCCCTGGCGGGAAAAGCGAAACGTCGGACCGGAAAAGATGTTCACGCGGTAGGTCTCGCTGTAGGTATTTTGTACCGGTACCCCGACCTTGCGCCGCACTTCAGCCTTGGACGGCTCGGTTCCAGCATAAGGCACCTGGCCGGTATTCACCAGCGGGCCGATCGTCACCACCACTTCATCTGAGTTTGGGACAAAACGCAGGCTATATTCACGCCACAAATCAGGCCCCATGCGGATGGTATGAGCCACCAGGCTGACATCCTGCCCGCTCTCATAGGCCCGGCGCATGGCAGCGACCAGCGTATCGGCGATGTGCTCAGGGTCAGGTTCCGGCCCTGGGTCCAGTTCGACATCGAAGCGCTCCCAATACCGCGCGAACTTGAAATCCAGGGTATCGGGCAAGATACCGCCAATGCCACCCAGCACCGGTAAAAGCGAACCCTGGGCCGCTGCCTGCACGACCTCCGGAAAGAAAGTAGCGATGGCGACCCCGGTAATGAAGTGTGAAATGCCTTTCATAGCCGCCTCCCAGATGGATTCATTCCACCGATGTGAGCATACGCAGATGAACCGGATAGCGGCTGCGTAACTTGCCGCCGCTGCGTTTAGCCCAGCCCAGAGCGAAGCCCTCCACCGTGACCAGGACGAAGCGCGCCGGTCCCGTATCGGACCAGCTGGCGCCGGCAAGGAATTGCCCCAGGCGCGGGTCATCCAGCGCCAGGTCCAGGCGTTCCAGGGCCGCTTCCGGCGCTATCCCCAGGGCCAGAGCGTGTTCGGGATTCACCTCCCCGTGACGCAGGGTGCCAACCCACCAGCCGGGACGCAAGACATGCAGATCCTGCCACAGCTCGGGGGGCATGGGAGTGAGATAGAGCTGATCCGCGCCGGGGATAAAGACCAGGCCAGCTTCGGGGGCCGGGAGGCGCAGGGCCTGGGCGAGGGCCGCGCGGTACAGGGTGAGCACCCGTCCCGGCACGTCACGGCCACGCCACGGATCCGGCGCCGGGTCAGCGGATCCGCGCCGAACCAGCAGGGCGTAGAAGTGACCGTGCCCCGGTCCACGATGAGGGAAAAGACGCACGGCAGCGCGCAAGGTTTCGGGCGCCTGAATCCACTCCGGACGCCCCGGACCAAACCCGGCGCGCGGTGCTACCGGGCGCAGTTCGAAGTCGGGGCAGCGTTCCAGGAAGGCCGCAATGACGCCCTCATCCTCTTCCGGCGCAAACGTACACGTAGCGTAGAGCATACGCCCGCCGGGGCGCACCAGATGCGCCGCCTGCTCCAGAATCTGCAGTTGCCGCCGCGCGTTGCCCTGGACAACCGACACGCTCCAGTCGCGCACGGCCTGGGGATCGCGGGAGAACATGCCCTCACCGGAACAGGGGGCATCCACCAGCACGGCATCAAACAGACCGGGCCAGCGCTCCGCCAGGCGCTCCGGCGTTTCGTTGGTGATGAGGGCGTTGGTGACGCCCATGCGCTCCAGATTCATGGCCAGAACGGAGGTGCGCTTCCGGGCGATGTCGTTGGCCACCAGAACGCCCTGCCCCTGCATCCGGGCCGCCAGGTGCGAGGCTTTGCCACCCGGCGCCGCGGCCAGGTCCAGGACCCATTCGCCGGGCCGCGGGTCGAGGATTTCCGCCGCGGCCATGGTGCTGGGGTCCTGGAGGTAATACACACCAGCGGCGTGATAGGGGTGACTACCCGGCTCGCCGCTGCGCACGACCCGGCCCTCCACGCACCAGGGGACCTCTTCCACAGGCCAGGGCAGACGGGCCGCCAGTTCCGAAGCCGCGCCGCGCAGCGTGTTCAGGCGCAAACCCACATCGCGCTGGGCCAGAGCCTGGAGGAAATCGGCGGCTTCAGGCCCCAGCCAGGTGCTCATGCGTTGGATGAAATCAAAAGGCCAGCTTGTCATAACTGATTCGATATAAACAGGGGGAGCGACGCGCGTTCCCCCCTGTCGTGCCTGAGTTTGCATCTTATTCCTTGGTGTAGGGCACCCCGTCCGCAGCCGGAGCGGTAGCGCGTCCCACGACACCCGCCAGGGCAATCATAGTCACGAGATAGGGCGCCATCAACAGGAATTGCGAGGGGATGGGCACGCCCAGAATCGCCAGCGACACCTGCAGGGAGTTGGCAAAGCCGAAGATCAGCGAGGCTCCCAGCGCCCCAAACGGCATCCATTTGCCGAAAATCATCGCCGCCAGGCCGATGAAGCCGCGTCCGGCAGTCATCAATTCGTCAAAACGCCCAACCGAGCTGAGGATGAGGTAAGCCCCACCCAGGCCGGCAATCGCCCCGCCCAGAATGGTGTTCACATAGCGGATTTTGAAGACATTCACGCCCAGGGTGTCGGCGGCGCGGGGATGTTCACCCACGGACCGCGAGCGTAGGCCCCAGCGCGTGTAAAACAACATCACATGGATGACCACTACCAGGATCAGGCCCAGGTAAACCAGTAAAGTCTGGTTGAAAAGCACCGGCCCTAAAACAGGGATTTTGCTGAGTAACGGTAGGGGGATGGGCTGGAAAGTGGGCGGGGTATTCATCGCCTGATTGTGCTGCAGGTAGGCCGAGCTGAAATAACTGGTGAGTCCGGTCGCCAGGATGTTGATGGCCGTGCCGGCAACGATCTGATCCACGCGGTAGCGAATGGACAGGACGGCCAACAGCGCTCCCATCAGGGCGCCAGAAAGGACAGCGGCCAACAGCCCACCCCACACGCTGGCCGTGACGCTGCCGATGAGCGCGGCAAAGAAGGCGCCGGTCAACATCATGCCCTCGATGCCGATGTTGACCACACCGCTGCGCTCGCACATCAACCCGCTCAAAGCCGCCAACAGAATCGGGATGCCACCAAGCAGGGATTGCTTGAGCATTCCGGTGAGGTTCATGGATTTGTCGCGCGCGGCCCAGGCCAAAAAAGCCAGCACAAACAGCGTCACGACAATGCCCAGAACCGCCTCAACGTTTTTGAAACCCCGGGCCAGTTGCCAGGCGCCCAGGAAAACGCTGATCACGGCCATCACATACATGAAAGAAGTGGCGCCAAAGGTCCAGGAGGGCAGGGCCAGTTCGCCGCTTTCGGTATCAAACACAAATGTCGAGAGCCGGGTCCCTGAACCCGGGACAAACAATAGCAGGATGGCCCCAGCAAAGACGATGAAAGCAATGCCCATGCCACGGGCACGCCGGATTTCTTCGGGAGTTCTGGATGTTGATTCCATGATTACCTCCGATTACATTTTGCCCCAGCCCGACGTAAGGACGAGCTTTTCTTCTTTGGCCGGAGGCCGCAGACCATATAGAGACCGAATAATTTGCGGCGCCGCGATAAAGATGATGATCAGGCCTTGCAGAATTGAGGTGATGTCCACTGGAATTCCGGCCCAACCCTGCATATTGCGCGCGCCGGCCTTCAGGGCACCGAACAGGAGCGAAGCCAGAACCACCCCCAAGGGCTGGCTATTGCCCAGCAAGGCCAGGGCGATGGCGTCGAAACCATAGCCCGATGAGAAGGCATTGGGCATGAAGTGCAGCACGCCCAGAATGTCGGTTGCCCCGGCCAGGCCGGCAAGGCCACCGGCAATCACCATAGTGATCACAATGGTGCGCGGCACGTCAATGCCCGCGTAACGGGCGGCATGGGCATTTTTGCCCACCGTGCGAATCTCATAACCCAGGGTTGTTTTGAACAGAAGCCAGTGTACCAGCCAGGCTACAGCCAGGGCCAGGAAAAAGCCCACGTTGAAGCGAATGTTGGAGTCCGAGGGGAAGAATTGCGGCAAATAAGCTGAAGGTTCGATTTCCGGACTCACGGGACGGTACCCTGGACGAGCCATCGGACCGCCCACATCGAGCATGAACTCGGCCAGCCGGAAGGCGATGTAGTTCATCATGATGGTGTTGATCACTTCGTGGGCACCGGTTTGTGCTTTGAGGAAACCGGGAATGGCAGCCCAAAGCGCGCCTCCGGCGATACCGGCCAGCAGAGCCAAAGGCAGGTGAATCACAGCGGGTACGCCTTTCAGACTGTAGCCAACAAAAACGGTCGTCAAACCGGCGACAAAGTACTGGCCCTCGGCGCCAATGTTAAACAGGCCGCCCTGGAAGCCAAACGCCACGGCCAGACCCGCGAAGATGTAAGGAGTCGCCGTCCGCAAAGTTTCCGTGAGGGGATAAATGGCGTTCAAAAAAGCCTGCCCATCGCCGCTGAAGATCGCCTGGATAATCTGGACCGGATTACCAAAAGCGCCGACAAAAAAGGCCCCATAAGCGGTTCCAATCACCTCCGCAGCGCGCGCCAGCCCGGCACCCAGACCGCCGGTTCCAAAAGCTTCGTAAACAGAAGCGTCCGTAAAGATAATCACCAAAGCCCCGATAATCAGAGCGGTCACAACGGCCAGAAGGGGCAGGCCCAGGCTCTGAAGATTAAGGCGAGGTTTACGTTGGACCTGAGGTTGAGCTGGTTGTTCACTCATCGCGTCGCCTCCTCTTGCACAGATTGTCGCTTCACACCGGCCATGTACAGGCCAATTTCCTCTTTCGTTGCTTCGCCAGCCTGGAGAACCGCAGTAATTTCCCCTTCGTACATGACCATAATGCGATCGGCAAGGGACATGATTTCGTCCAGTTCGGCGGAAACAAGCAACACGCCAGCTCCGGCATCGCGTTTCCGCACCAACTGAGCGTGAATATACTCGATCGAGCCTACATCCAGGCCGCGGGTGGGCTGCGAAGCAATCACCAGCTTAACCGGGCGGCTGAGTTCGCGCGCCACGATAACCTTTTGCTGATTGCCACCCGAAAGGTTGCCGGCAGGCACCAGAGGCAAAGGCGGGCGCACGTCATATTCTTTGACCAGCTTGTTAGCGCGATCGCGGATGTACACTTCCTGCAAGCGCAAGCCCTTGGCGACCGGGGGGAGATAGTAAGTATTCAAAATCAGGTTATCCGCCACCGGGAAAGGTAACACCAACCCATCGCGTTGGCGGTCTTCGGGGATGTGGGCCACGCCGGCTTCCGTGATGACCCGCGGAGAGGCGTTGGTTACATCTTTGTTCGCGACCCAGACCTTACCATCAACAATATGACGCAGGCCCGTCAGGGCTTCTACCAGCTCGGTCTGGCCATTGCCCTGCACCCCGGCCACACCGACGATTTCCCCGGCACGCACCTCAAAAGAAACGCCGCGCACAGCCAGTTGATGGCGATCGCTCAACACCTTGAGGTTCTCAACTTTCAGGACGGGTTCTTTAGGTTCAGCCGGCTTCTTTTCCACATTCAAAATAACCTGCCGACCCACCATCATTTCAGCCAGTTGTAGCTCGGTCGCCGCCTTGGGATCGGCCTGGCCTACAACCCGCCCCTGACGCAACACGACCACCCGGTCGGCGATTTCGCGCACCTCTTTGAGCTTGTGCGAGATGAAAATAATGGATTTACCGTCGGCAATCAAAGCACGCATGACCTTGAACAGGCCTACGACTTCCTGAGGCGTGAGCACGGCGGTCGGTTCATCGAGAATCAAGATGTCGGCGTTGCGGTAGAGCAGCTTGATGATTTCCACCCGCTGCTGCAGACCCACCGGCAAGGTGCCTACCAGCGCATCCGGATCCACATCCAGGCCATACTGCGACGAAATCTGAAGGATGCGCTCGCGGGCGGCCTGCCGATCCAGGAGCACGCCATTCCGGATGGATTCCATGCCCAGCATAATGTTTTCGGTCACGGTGAACACGGGGACCAGCATGAAGTGCTGGTGCACCATACCGATCCCTTGAGCGATGGCATCCGTCGGCCCCTGAATGGTGGCTTTTTTCCCATTAATAAAAATTTCACCCTCATCGGGTGCATACAGGCCGTAGAGAACGTTCATCAGGGTGCTTTTCCCCGCACCGTTCTCCCCCAGCAAGGCCAAAACTTCCCCTTTGTTCAGCTCCAGGTCAATGTGATCATTCGCCAAAACGCCGGGGAAACGTTTAGTCATCCCTTTAAGTTGCAAAACCGGGGGCATGGTTTCCTCCAACTTATGATGGTTAATCAACTGTGACCTCGAAGCGTGATCCGGGTTCGTGACCACACATCACGCTTCCAGGTCACACACTTGAAAGAAAGGGGATGGGGAGTTATCCCCACCCCCTTCTACATCAACCAGGGACTAGTTGCCCAGCGAAGCGAGGTAGGCCGCCCAACCGGTGTCAATCTTGCCGGCGATGATGTCAGCCTTGACCTGCTCCAGCTCCTTGAGGACATCGGCCGAAACCGCGCCTTCCTTGACCGGAGCAATGCCCACGCCGCCATTGGCCAGGGTACCCACGTAGGTCTCGCCATTGAAGCCCTTGAAGTCAGAAGCGCTGGCAACCTTGGCGGTGTCGAACACGGCGACATCCATGTTCTTCATCACGCTGGTGAGCACAACATCCGCGTATTCCGGAGCGCTCACGGTCCAGTCGGTGTCCACGCCGATGATCCAGACGTTGCCCTTGGCCTTAGCCGCCTGAGCGGAACCCAGACCGACGGGGCCAGCCACCGGCATGATCACATCCGCGCCTTCGCTGATGAACTGCTCGGCGATGCGGCGGCCATCATCGGTGGATTCGAAGTTGCCGGCGAACACACCGTTGTTCTCGGCGGAGTTCCAACCGAGCACCTGGACGTTCGTTCCGTGCTTCTCGTTGTAGTACTTGACGCCGTACTCGAAGCCGACCATGAAGATGGTCACGGGCGGGATGTTGATACCACCGAAGGTCGCCACCTTCCCGGTCTTGGTCGCAGCAGCCGCAACATACCCGGCCAGGAACCCGGCCTGGTCCGTGGAGAAGGTCAGACCGCGCACATTCGGGCCGAGCGAATCGAAGTCCACGATGGCGAAGTTAACATTGGGGTACTTTTCGGCCATCGCCTTGGTGTCATCCGCCAGCAGGAAGCCGACCGTGACGATCAGGTTGTAGCCCTGATTCACGAACTGCAGAATGTTGGTGGCATAGTCGGTCTGCTGTTGGGATTCCAGGTACTTGACCTCGATACCCAGTTCCTTACCGGCGCGCTCCAGGCCCTTCCAGGACGTGGCGTTGAAGGACTTGTCGTCAATACCGCCCATGTCAGTGACCATACCCGCCTTGAACGTCGGGGCGGCGGTGGGCTTGGGGCCACAAGCGGTGAGCAGGAAGCTCGCCAACAGCACGAGGCTGATCAGGGTGAAAAGACTCTTACGCATGCTACTCCTCCTGTTTAAAAGTGTAAGGAATAAGATTTGAAAACGGTGTGGTACTACGTTTCAAGCTATCGCTTCCGCCGACCACCTCCTTTCCAAATCGTAAATATCATTATAGCATGGCCAGAGGAAGTGACAACCCAACACCTTTCCTGAAAACTCTGGCCATTTGTCGCTCCCGTCCTGAACAACGCCTTAAGCCGGAGCCGGCTCAGATGCTGCTCCTTCCGGCTTGGGATGGAAGACCAACCGGTTATCCTCCACATCCACCCACAGATGCGTGCCTGGGGTGATGCTCCCGCGCAAAAGCTCGATGCTGAGCGGGCTTTCCAGATGGCGTTGCAAAGCCCGCCGCAGAGGCCGCGCGCCAAACTGCGGATCGTAGCCCTGTTCAGCCAGCCAGCGCCGGGCGGCAGGGCTGAGCGTGACCTCAAGCTGATACTCCTTCAACAGCTCGCGCACTTCACGCATCTGCAAATCCACAATCTGCTCCATATCGTCCAGGGTCAGGTTGCGGAAGATGATGATCTCATCCACGCGGTTGATAAACTCCGGGCGGAACGTCGCCTTAAGCTCATCCAGGATGCGTTGGCGCGATTCCTCCGCTTCCCGATCCTCCAACACCCGCGCAAAGCCCAAAGGTCCCCCGCGCCGGGCGAATTGCGTTCCCACATTCGAGGTCATGATGATAATCGTGTTGCGGAAATTCACCACGTGCCCCTGACCATCGGTCAAGCGGCCATCATCGAGAATTTGCAACAGGGCATTCCACACATCGGTGTGCGCCTTTTCGATTTCGTCAAACAACACCACCTGATAAGGCCGTCGGCGCACGGCCTCGGTGAGTTGCCCGCCCTGGTCATAGCCAACATAGCCTGGCGGCGCGCCGAACAGGCGCGAAACCGTATGACTTTCGCGATACTCGCTCATGTCAATCCGCACCAGCGCCTCTTCATCGTCGAACATAAAGGCAGCCAGAGCGCGGGCCATTTCGGTCTTGCCGACGCCGGAGGCGCCCAGGAACAGGAAACTGCCAATGGGACGCCGCGGGTCTTTCAAGCCCGCCCGCGCCCGGCGGATGGCGTCGCTCAGGGCGCGAATAGCCTCGTCCTGCCCGATGATGCGTTGCCGCAGAAAGTCCTCAATCTGCAAGAGCTTCTCCGCCTCAGTCTGCATCACCTGCGTGACGGGAATGCCGGTCCAGGCCGAAACCACTTCGGCAATGTCGCGGGCTTCAACTTTTTCATCAAGCTGATGCGTCCGCAGCCATTCCTCGCGCTTCTTTTCAAAGATTTGCTCCAGGCGCAGGCGTTGGGCTTTGAGTTCCGCCGCGCGCTGAAAATCTTCCCGCGCTCCGGCATCCTCTTGCTCGGCCTGCAGGCGCTTGATCTCGCTTTCCATGCGCTTCAGGTCGGGCGGGAGGGTGTAGAGGGCCACCCGCAGGCGCGCTGCCGCTTCGTCAATCAGGTCTATCGCCTTGTCCGGCAGGTGCCGATCGGTCACGTAACGCTGAGCGTAACGCGCCGCGGCGACAAGCGCCTCATCGCTGATGACGACGTTGTGATGGGCCTCATAGCGATCGCGCAGCCCGCGCAGCATTTCGATGGTGTCCTCAATCGAGGGTTCCTCGACGTAAATCGGGGCAAAACGGCGCTCCAGGGCCCCGTCTTTTTCGATGTACTGGCGGTACTCATCCAGCGTCGTCGCCCCGATGCACTGCAATTCGCCGCGCGCCAGAGCTGGCTTGATCATGTTCGAGGCATCCAGCGCCCCCGGAGCATTCCCTGCCCCCACGACGGTATGCAACTCGTCAATGAAGAGAATGATTTCCCCGCGTGCCCGCTGCACTTCCTCAATCACGGTTTTCAGGCGCTCCTCAAATTCGCCGCGGAAGCGGGTCCCGGCCACCAGAGCGCCCATATCCAACAAGACTACCCGTTTCCCCTTGAGAATTTCCGGCACATCGCTGGCCACGATTTTCTGCGCCAGGCCCTCGACGATAGCTGTTTTCCCCACCCCCGGCTCGCCAATGAGCACAGGGTTGTTCTTGGTGCGGCGCACCAGAATCTGAATGACGCGCTGAATTTCAGCATCGCGCCCCACAACAGGGTCCAGGCGGTGCTCGCGCGCCATCTGGGTCAGATCCCGGCCATAACGCTCCAGAAAGCGCAGGATGGCCTGGGGGCTGCTGCCGGCTGCATGTTGCCCGCTGCGCAAGGTCTTGTAGGCCCCTTCAACCCGATCGGGCGTGAGAGCGAATTCCTGCAACAAAGTTCCCAATTGGGTCCCGGATTGGTAGACCTCCTCGATAATCGCCAGCAACAGATGTTCGGTGGAAATGTAGGGGTCCTTGTATTGCGTCGCTTTGGTCTGAGCGACTTCCAGAATGTGCTTGACCCGTGGCGTGATGAAGACCTGCTGCGTGCCGCGCGCGGTATAGAAGCCGGGCCGCGGCGTCATGCGCAAAAGCTGCTCCAAGCGTTCAGCCAGGTTGCCCCGTTCAACATCCAAAAGGGCGAGCATATCCGTAATCCCCTCATCCGGTTCCCGCACCAGAGCCAGAAGCAGATGCTCGGCATCCACCTGGGAATGACCGTACTCGGTCATGATCTGAATGGCCTGCTGCGCAGCTTCCCGTGCGCGCTCATTAAAACGATCAAACCGCATCATAAGAGAGACTCCTGTACCTCAGATTCCTGAAGTTGCTGCAAGGCCTGGAAGGCCGCGGCCTGTTCCGCCGCACGTTTGCTGCGCCCCGTCCCCAGGCCGGTGATTTTATCGCCCAACATCACCTGCGCCGTAAATGTCTTGGCGTGATCCGGCCCCTCTTCGGCGATAATTTGATAGACCGGGGTGATGCCCAGGTTGGCCTGGGCCCATTCCTGATAACGCGACTTCGCGTCTACATAGGCCTCGCCCGGCAGAATCCGCTGAACTTCCTGCTCGAACCAGTGTTCCAGAGCAGCCCACACGGATTCCAGCCCACCATCCAGATAAAGCGCCCCCACCACTGCTTCCATGGCATCGCACAAATTGGCCGGCCGCTCGCGTCCGCCGTTCACCTCCTCGCCGTGTCCCAGACGCAAAGCCATTCCCAGGCCCATGGTCCGCGCCAGGCCAGCCAGAGATTCGGTGCATACCAGGGTCGCTCGCAAACGGGTCAGAGGTCCCTCAGCCAGATCGGGAAAACGACGATACAACCAGGCCGCCACCAGAAAATCCAACACGGCATCCCCCAGGAATTCCAGACGCTGATTGTGAGCCAGCTCTTGCTGCTCAACCATATGCTCATGGGCGTAGGAAGGATGCGTAAGCGCCTGGACCAACAACTCCGGACGCTTAAATTGGTATTGCAAACGCGCTTGAATCTGGCTCAGGTCCTCGTCCATATCCATCAAACCCCGTTGCTACTTTCCCCGGAATATGTTATGATACCCCCAGCCTGGTTCAAGGAGGAAAGGATGCGCATTACCGTCAAATTACAAGCCATGCTGGAAAGCTACACCCCCAGGGATTACCAGCCAGGCCAGCCATTCCCACTCGACGTGCCCGAAACCAGCACCCTGGCTGATGTTGCCGCTTTGTTAGGCATCCGCCCGCAGGAAATCAAGGTTGCCTACGTCAATGGCAAAGCCCGCGCCCATGCCTACCGGCTGCGCGAAGGGGATGAAGTAGGATTTTTCCCGCCTCTGGGAGGGGGATAACTCAATGCCCACACGTCGAGCAAGAGTGACTGGAACAGGAAGCACAGCCTCCCCCCGAAAAAGTCGAAGTGGATCGGGTCTGAGAGCCGCCGGAGGTGAAGAACAATGAAAGGACGCGCCGCGTATCCCCCACACCACAGTGAGGACAGGCTAACGGGGCATCCGCCTCGGCCATGGCGCGCCGCTTTTCAAACCTGGCGCCACACTCCCGGCACACATACTCATAAATCGGCATCGCAAGCCTCCGTGCTCACGAGATTACGGCCTTCATTCTACCACGGCGCCCCAGGCTGGTCAAGCCTGCGCGCCTGGCTGCCAGCGCTGCTGTTGATGCTGGTAATCTTTGTCCTGTCATCTCAGCCCTCCTTGCCCGGCCCTGAAGATGCGGTCCTGGATACGTTTTTGAAAAAATTTATGCATGCTGCCGCCTACGCGCTGCTGGCACGGGCCTACTTTCATGGCCTGAGCCGTACCACCCGCCTGGAGTCCCGTCAGGCCTGGGTCCTGGCCTGGGTGCTCGCCGCTCTTTACGCCCTGAGCGATGAGGCCCATCAGGCCCTGGTTCCTCATCGCCATGGTCGCCTGGCCGACTGGATCATTGATCTGTGCGGGGCGGGGATGGGACTTCTGGCGCGAGGCTGGCCTCGGAAATCTGTTCCGGAGGAATCAAGGGCTCGACCAGCATATCTCCAAAAAGCTGCGCCTGATGCACCTGAACAGCCCGCTGCTTGATAAGTTCCAATAAGGCATGTAAGGTCACCGCCGCTTCGAGCCGGGTGGGCTGGGGACTGAGGAGATGGGAGAAAGAGACCCGTTGCCATTGGATCAGGCGCTCGCGAATCAGGCGAATCTGTTGCACAATGGTGATCTTGGGGCGCACCAACGCTTGCTGGGGCTGTGGGCCCTCAGAGGGAAAAAGCGCCCGTTGCGCGGATTGTTTGAGCTGGACCAGAGTCACCCCACTCAGATCGAGGCGATACACAATCGGGGTTTCGACCGGCACCATCCGGATGTAAGTCCGCAAACCGGCGGCCATGCGCTCTTGCAGTCGCTGCGCCATGTGCTTATACTGGCGATAAGCCCGCAACTGCTGCACCAGCTCATCCTCCTCCGGAGCGACGGCTTCGGTCACCGTAGTTGAACGCGGTGTTTGCGGCAACAAAGCACGCGACTTGATAACCATCAGCCGGGCGGCGACGACCAGAAAATTGGCCACCTCATCCAGGTCGAGATGGCCGCGCAGGGCTTCCACGTAAGCCAAAAACTGGTCCGTGACCTGCGCCAGAGCGAGCTGCGTGATATCCAGCTCCTCCTTTTCGATGAGATGCAGTAACAGGTCGAGCGGACCAGCAAAGTATTCAGTTTGAACCTGATACGCGCTGCTCACGTCGGGAAGCATAAACGAAATTGAAACAGAGTCAAGTCACACCCAAGCCGGCGTCACGCCCATCAGGCGAGTTTCTCAGGAGATCTGGTAATGCTTATTCTGGCCTTGCAATTTCTGCTGGTTTTGGGCCTGCTGCTGCTGGCCGATCGCTGGCTGCATCGTCACTTGCAGGGGCTGATGCTGCTGCTCACCAACGATCAGGAAATTGCCCTGTGGCTCTATGCCCTGCTACTTTTGCCGGGCGTTGCTCTACACGAACTCAGCCATGCTCTGGTGGCCACCCTGGTCGGGGTCAAAATTGGACGTATCGGCATTTTCCCCCGCCGCATGGGCAAACGCATCCAGTTGGGATTTGTGCCCGTCGCCGAAACGGACTTCCTCCGCGCCAGTCTCATCGGGGCAGCACCTTTCTTCATCGGCGGGTTGAGTG
Source organism: Anaerolineae bacterium (assembly GCA_034434315.1). Taxonomy (GTDB): domain Bacteria; phylum Chloroflexota; class Anaerolineae; order B4-G1; family SLSP01; genus DAOTZR01. The sequence goes on along the minus strand of DAOTZR010000253.1, from coordinate 1,854 downwards.
TCGTGTTGCTGGGAACCTGGGCTTTTCAAACCCCGCAGCTCATGGAAGCACTGGCGCAGGGTAACTGGCTTGCCGCCTTCCAGGGCCTGCGCGCCGCCTTGAACACGCGCGACGCGCTGCTGTGGGCCTACATCATCTTCACCATCAGCAACACCCTCATGCCCAGCCGCTCCGACGTGCACGCCTGGCCCTTGCTCGGCGGAACTATCGCGACTGGTCTGGGGCTGCTGGCGTTGCTGGGCTTCGAGGAGCCTCTCATAAACGGACTCGGCGCGCTGCTCAATCGCGGGTTGCGCTGGCTCATCCTGTTAAGCGGCAGTACCCTGCTGGCCGATATCCCCTTCTTCACCCTGATTGCCTTGCTGGAAAAGCTCATAGCCCGGCTGCGCGGCGTGCGTCTGGTTTATCAATAGGACGGGGGCCCCTGGTCATGGCTGGCCGCCCGCACGCGCAGTCACCCATCCACTTAGCGTACCAATGAAGGCGCGCGTCTGTTCGTTTTCCTCCGGCTCAAACCAGACGTGGACGACCGGCCCCAGGTCAGTTGCCAAACGTGCAGCTTCTGTTATGATGCAGCTCGATGAAAACGACGCAGCTTTATCCAATTAACAGTCAAACGCCGGATGCGGAACTCATCGCGCAAGCCGCCGAGGTGATTCGCCGCGGCGGGCTGGTGGCTTTCCCCACCGAAACCGTGTACGGCCTGGGCGCCAATGCGCTGGACGCCGAAGCGGTGCGCGGCATCTTTATGGCCAAGGAACGCCCGACATACGATCCCCTGATTGTCCACATCTGCACAGCCGAGGCGCTGCCCCAGGTGGCGCGCACCATACCCGCGCTGGCCTGGGACCTGGCCCGCCAGTTCTGGCCCGGCCCGCTCACGCTCGTCCTGCCCCGCCATCCTCAAGTGCCCCTGGAGGTGACCGCCGGGGGGGATACGGTTGCAGTGCGCGTTCCCGCCCATCCGGTGGCCCAGGCCCTGATCCGTGCCGCGGGGGTGCCCATCGCTGCGCCAAGCGCCAACCGCTTCGGGCGCGTCAGCCCCACCCGTGCCAGCGATGTGTGGGACGATCTGGCCGGGCGCATTGACATGATCCTGGATGGCGGTCCTACCCAGGTTGGAGTGGAATCCACCGTGCTTTCCCTGGTGAGCACGCCGCCGCTGTTGCTCCGGCCTGGCGGCATCCCGCGTGAGGCACTCGAAGCCCTGATTGGGCCGGTCCAGCTCCTGGAGCGCCCGGTCGCAAGTGGTGAACGCGCCGTAGCGCCGGGGACGCTCTTGCAGCACTACGCGCCGCGGGCGCGGGTGATGGTGTACCGCGGCGAGGAAACTGCGCTCTACACCGCACTCCAGGCGGAAGCGCAGCGTCTGGCAGAGCAGGGGGTACGGGTTGGGTTGCTCATTGCGCGGGAGGATGCGGATCCGCTGCGTTCCGCGCCAGCCGTTTTGGGCATCGCCGGCTCTCTGGCCAACCTGGAGGAGGTAGCGCGGCACCTGTTTGCCACCCTGCGCGCCCTCGACGAAGCTGGTGTCGAGGTGATCCTGGCGCGGGATTTCGGCCCGGCGGGGCTGGGTCTGGCCATCCGCGACCGCCTGACGCGCGCCGCTGCGGGACACGTCATCGAGGTATAAAGCTACGCGGCTTTCTCCCTGGCCTTAACGTGTATTCTTTATTTGCGCCACATCCTGCCGAGGCTGGCCAACTCCGGCCAGACATCCATCAAGCCGAAAATTAGAGTGGCGAAACAGGAGCTCCTTCTGAGCTTCGGACGTGAGTTTGGACATGGGTGGCAAGAATCTCCTGGTTGCGTCAAAATTGGGCTTGTAGCACATTATAGGCCCAAACCAGGAGG
>DAOTZR010000252.1:0-6546 GCA_034434315.1 Anaerolineae bacterium | reverse complement strand
CCTCCTGGTTTGGGCCTATAATGTGCTACAAGCCCAATTTTGACGCAACCAGGAGATTCTTGCCACCCATGTCCGAACTCACGTCCGAAGCTCAGATACTGGTCTTGCACGTTTGCCGCATTCGCATTACAATACTGGGTGCAATCAGGATTTCTGCATTGAGGGAGGGAGCTATGACCATCAGCCTGTTAGACGGAGCTTTGCGCGTGACGATTTATTACAGTGCTGAGGATAGCGCTTACGAGGATAACATCTGCATTTCCATTCTGGAAGACTGTCCCAAAGACGAAAAGCTTTTCCGCAGTGACGAAACCAACCTTTTCATTACGGCGAAGCAGGCCCGCGCTTTAGCAGAAGCGCTGCTGGCCGCCGCTGCGACCAGTGAGGCAAGTCACCCTAATACGCCTCAATCATGAAAAAGGGCGCGGACTTCCCGCGCCCTTTTTTGATCCACTTAGTGTTGAACAGGCCCTAACGACGCGCAGGGCGAAAATCCAACAGCCCGTTGAGCAGGATACCAAGAATGATGCCCCCGCTGATTAGACTGATGATCGGCGCCAAAATGCGATTGGGATCGAAGGGGTCCGGTTTATCTTCCCCTGTCATCTGGTTGATCGGCGTGCCCGGCCCTAAGATCTTGATGTCCTCAGCCGCATCGTTCAATAACCGCGTGCGCCCGCACAGGTTCACCTCAAGATTATTGAGATCACCATACGCATAGACCAGATACTCGGTCTCACCGATGAAATTATAGCCGCAGGCAGCACTGTTATCCGCCGTGTGCACCGTCATCAGGGACTGGTACGGTCCCTTCCACACTTGCGAGACTTCCAGATGGACCCACAGAACACCGCCGGAGTTTTCTATGCTGTAGACGCGACCGGCAAATACAGCCGTGGATTGCTCCATCTCCGCAGTCGGATCCAGTGGTGGGGCGCAGGAACAGGCCAGGACTCTGGACGGCATCACCAGCGCCAGAGCCAGCCCCAGGGCTACACTTATCAGTCCGAACCATTTTCGCAGCATCGCATCGCCTCCTGCCAGATAACTTCATTTTATGACGTTGGGGGTGGGGTGGGAGTTCCAGTTTTCGGCTCCAGATACGGACGCACGTGGGACCAGAGCGTGGTCAGGCGCGTTCGGAGGCGCGTGGCTTCCTGTGCCAGGGCCGGTTCATCCGGACGTAATCGGGATTGCTGCTCTTTGAAAGCCCATTCCATCAGCAAAATGTTGAAACGCCGCACGCTGCGCCAGGCCCGGAGCCCGTGTTTGAAGAGCGCCCGGATTTCATGGCGCCAGCGGCGTCCCGGTTTGATGATGTCCAGGCCTAACTCTGGAGGCAGCAGCTGAGGGAGGGTTGTGGAAAGCCAGGTCCGTTGACGCCACAGGGCCGCGGCTCCGATACCGATGAGGAAGAGCAGGCCCAGCAGCGAAAGGAGCGCCATCCCCAGCGTGAAGCCCTCCAGGGCATTCAGCCAGCGGAGATGCACCAGGTGCACCAGGATGCTTAAGACCATGCCTGCCAGCGGCACCCCCAGGCGTTCCAGGCGGCGTTGCCTCAAGCGCGCCCATCCCAGAGCGGCACCGAACAGGGCGGTGTACATGGCGTGATGCAGGGCAAAGAGTACCCCCATCGTCCACGTCCCCAGCGTCATGCTGGAAAAGCCCCACAGCACAAAATCGCTGAGCTGGCGCAGCAGGTTGCTCATCATCGCGAACCCAAAGCCGACCGCGGAACCGTAGACCAGGCCATCGAAGACCCCATCGAATTCGTGGCGATAACGCCAGGCAATGAAAAGCACCGCCGCGCCTTTGACCAGTTCCTGGGCGACGGCGCTGAGCACGCCCGACCGCAGCGCTATATGGGCCTCGCGCGTGAGCGGTAGGGTAGGCAGACGGAAGAAGATGTACGCGCCCAACAGGACCAGTACAGCCGGGATGGCCCCCCAAACGAAGGTGAGGCTCACCAGACGTTTGGGTTCACGTTCGTAATAATCCAGGTTGTAAATCAGGGTGGTGAGCACCAGAGCCGGCAGGATGCTGCCGATGAGGATCCAGCCCAAGCCAACGGCAACCTCCTGGGCCGAAAGCAGGCTCCCCATCCACACCAGGTCCGGGCTATCCCAGGTGGCGGGGACCTGGTGGCTTGTCGTGGGGGCCATCTGCTCTGCGCCGATGACCAGGCGGGTGGATTGGGGCCCTAAAAACAGCCGGGCTTCGCCGGTAACATTGAAGGTCACGCCTTCAAAGCGCATGAGGGTGACCAGCCCCTCCGCCCGGTTGGGCCAGGTTGCCGTAAGGTCAGTGACAACGCCGGGTTCGGCCCGGAGTTTGAACACCAATCCGCTTTGCGGCGGTTCACTGTGCAGGAGCAATCCGTTACTGAGCGTTTCGACCTGGGACACCTCTTGACCCGGCGCGCTTTCGATACTGACCTGGAGCGGCCCATTGGCCACAACGCGCAGGCGGTGCGCATACCAGACGTCCACATCTAAAGGCTGCGCCAGCCCCCAGGTGTAGGGATCATCCCACTGGGTTCCCTTGTCCGCCGGACCATACGGTCCGCTGAAGTCCCCCTGGGGCATGGCTTCCCCCCAACGCCCGCGGTAGGGCAACCATTCCGCCCCGGGCCAGGCCTGGGGATTGGCCTCAACTTCAGGGCGTTCGGGGAGCCGGATGATGCGCGGTTGAAGTCGGGCGGTTTTTCCCGTGCGATCGAGCAGTTCAATGCGTGTTTTACCGATGGTCACGCCGTTGGGGTAGCTTTCCGGGCCGGCGAAGTAATTGGCGTGCGACCCTTTGGCCACATAGACCACGGGATGCGTCCCATTTTCGCGCGGGGTATCCTCCCAGGCGCGGCGCGTTCCCCCGTGATGCTGGCTGTAGACGATCCAGCGCGGCGCACCGTCCGGCTCCAGCATCACCTGCAGCATTTCCCAATCGCCTTCGTGCTTGTTGAACCAGTCGTTGTAGTAGTAGAAAGCCCAATACTGCACGGTGATGTGGCCCTGCGCGTCGCGGTGGACCCGCCCATAAACTGCTGGCTCTGGTCCGCCGGCCTCCGGGCTGAGCAGCGCCTGATAATAACTGCGGTGGGCCGTGTAATCTGTGGCACTGCCACCCTCGCTGCCGTACCACACATCGAGAAACAGGTCCTTTTCCGGCGGCAGGCGCAGAAAATCCTCAAGCTTCAGGCGCGCCAGGATGTTCACGTCAAACCAGAGCGGGGTTTGCCGACGTAGCCGGGCCTCCGGGAGCATCACTTCGGTAGGTTGGGGGCGGAAATACTCTTCGGGATGGAAGTAAAACACTGGCGCGTAGCGCTCCAACAACCTGGCATCATCATCAGCCTGGGCCTGGACCTGGACGGTCCCAAGGCCGAGCAGCAAGAAAAGCCACAGCATGAGTCCAGGGATGAACTTGCGCATCCATCACCTCCGTGAGAGATGGGTGAAATTATTCGGGGACGTTGCGGATGGGTAGGGTGAAGATCACGCGGGTGCCGCGTCCGAGCACACTTTCTGCCCAGATGCGTCCGCCGTGACTTTCGACCATTGCTTTGGCCACAGCCAGCCCCAGGCCCAGGCCCTCATGATGTCGGGTCAGGTGATCTTCCACCTGATAGAAGGGTTCAAAGATGCGTTCCAGGCTTTCACGGGGGATGCCTGGGCCAGTGTCGCTGATACTTACAGCGACATAGCTGGTCTGGGGCAACAGGGCAACTTCGATGGTTCCACCAGGGGGGGTGAACTTGATGGCGTTGTTTAAGACATTGCTCACGATGGTGCTGATCATGCTGCGGTCGGCTTTGACCCAGGCCGGACGCGGCGGGTAGCGTTCGCGCAAGGTCTGGCGCTTGCTATCGGCCATGGGGCGCCACTGCATCACTACTTCGCTAGCCACATCCTGGAGGACCAAATCTTCGCGTTTGGGTTGCAGCGTGCCACTTTCCAGGTATTGGAGGTTGGTCATGGTTTCGATGAGCGTCTGGAGCTGGTTGGCTGCGCGTAACACCATCTCAATCTGGGCGCTCATGTCCGCTGAAACCTGTTCCTGGAGAAATGAAGCGTAGCCCAAAATCAGGCCCAGGGGTGTGCGCAGTTCGTGCGAAGCAATGCTGATGAAGTCGGATTTAAGCTTGTCCAGCTGGGACAGGCGTTGATTGGCTTCGCGCAGATGGGCTACCAGGCGCGCGTTTTCGATAGCCAGGGCCGCCTGCGCGGCCAGGTCCGTCAGGATGACCGCGTCTTCTTCCGTAAAGCCCCCCTGGCGTTTGTTCACCACCTCCAACACGCCGATGCAATGCTGGCGCACGATCAGGGGCGCGCCGATAAGAGAGAGTGTGACGTGCTCGATTTTTTCATCCACGCCTTTGAAGCGGCGCTCGTCCTGTTCAAAATTGTTGACGATTTCGACACGTTGCGCGCGGTAAATCGTCCCCGCGATGCTGGCATCCATAGGGACTTTGACTTTGCGTAATTCCTCTACCGGAGTCCCGGTAGCTGCTGCAAAGTAGAGCTCGCCTGTGCGAGGATCTTCCAAAAGGATGGATGTGGATTCGGCGTTGAGTGCTTCCGCTGCGGTGTCCAGGATGATCTGTAACACCTGGTTCAAGTCCAGCGTAGAGCTCAGCATCCGGTTGATCTGGGCCAGCGTGCGCAGATACTGGTTTTCGCGGCGCAATCGGGCCAGTTCAGCTTTAAGATCTTCCTGATTTTTCTGTGAGGCACCCATGGCAGCCTCCTGGATCCGCTGCAGGATAAAACATCAGCGAGCTATGCCTGCTGCATCGAACACCGGCTTACTCCTGCTGGTCAGGGGAAGCTTCGGATGAGCTCTTGCTGCCGATTTCCACCAGTTGGACCTGCACTTGATAGCGCTTCCCCTCGATGGTGATCTTGCCACTGGCGAAAAAGCCGCGCGATCCGGTCTTGAATTCCTTGGGCATGGCCGTCAGCAGGCTCAGGGGGCGATTTTGATCATCTTTTAGTTCTGCCACAATATACATGTTGGACTCCTCAGGTCAGGTTTGTCAGTTCAGGACGCAGCCGGCATGAGTAGCGGGTAAATCACCGGCCAGGCGCATTTTACAAAAGCAAATTCAAGGCCTGAACCAGGGCATCAATGTCCTGCTGGGTGTTGTAGGCCTGGACTGACACTCGCAAGAGGGTATGATTGTTCCACTTGAAGACGGGTACTTCGATGCGATACTCCTGATACAGCCGCTGTTGGAACTTTGCGGCATCGCTGACAGGTACAGGAAACGCGGCCATCTGAGCGTAATAGTCCGGCGTATCCGGCGTGAGAGGGGCCAGTCCCGTCAGCGCGGTGATGCGTTCGCGCGCGTACCGCAGCAGGAGATGGCACTCTTGTTGGACCTGAGGCCAGCTGTGTCCCTGCATGAAGCGGATCGCCGCTGGCACGCTCAGGTAGGCAGAAATGTCGCGCGTTCCCTGGTACTGATGCAGGTCAATCAAGCGCGACCCGCTTGAACGCTCTGGTTCCCAGCCCCAGCTAACGATGAGCGGATCGAGCAGCGGTTGCATTTCTTTGCGGGCGTACAGGAAAGCCGCCCCCTTGGGGGCCATCATCCATTTGTGACAGTTGCCGACGTAAAAATCCGCCCCCAGTTGCTTCAAATTGAGCGGTATCTGGCCAGGAGCATGGGCGCCGTCAACAACGGTGATGATGCCCAGGTCGCGCGCACAGGCAATCAGGGATTTGAGCGGCGTGATCAGGGCTGTGCTGGAGGTGATGTGACTGATAAACAGGATGTGGGTGTTGCGATTGACGCCGTTCCACAAAGCCTCCAGAATTTCGGTCCCATCGCGGATAGGCAAGGGGATGGGCTGGCGCACATACCGCCCCCCACTTTGCAGACACACGAAGCGCCACATCCGGTCCATGGCGCCGTATTCCTGGTCGGTAGCCAGAATTTCGTCATTGGGACCGATGGGGATGGAGCGGGCGATGATGTTCAGGCCTGTGGTGGCATTGGGGACAAAGACCAGGTCCTCCGGATCGGCGTGCACATACGCTCCCAAGGCTTTACGGGCCTCTTCTAAAAGCGTGTCGTGCCGGCGACCCAGGAACTCAACCGGTTGGCGCTCTAGCTCCAGTTGCCAGGCCTGGTAGGTTTCAAAGACAGGGCGGGGACAGGCGCCAAAAGACCCGTGATTGAGAAAGATCACGTCGTCGCGGAGGAGGAAAAGGGCGCGCAGGTCTTCGGCCATAGAACAGTATCAGGATTTCTGGTCTGTATCTGGAGTGGCAGCTTTGCTGCGCTTTTCGGCTTCTTCCTGCTGTTGATGCCGCAGCGTGCGAGCTGTGACCAGCACCAGAACCAGGAGGAGCGCTGAAATCCCTACCGTTAACCAGGAGCCGTCACCGCTCAAACGCACGCCGGTCCAGGGCAGGGAACCGGGTGTTTTAGTCGGTTGAGGTGTCCTGCTTGGCGTGGCGGTAGGTGTCATCGGTGTGGCGGAGGGACTAACGATCGGTGTTGTGGGCACGGCCGTAGGGGTACTGGTGTTGGTGGGTACGGGG
>DAOTZR010000251.1:0-2406 GCA_034434315.1 Anaerolineae bacterium | reverse complement strand
CCTCCTGGTTTGGGCCTATAATGTGCTACAAGCCCAATTTTGACGCAACCAGGAGATTCTTGCCACCCATGTCCGAACTCACGTCCGAAGCTCAGATGTCTTAACCCTGCCGTCTTACTGTTGGTCCTGCCCATCTACATCTTCATCCCCGTCATAGCGTTTACATTGACGCTGGTTAGATTGATTCCGCTATGTTTCACGTGAAACAAAAAGGCCCCTCGCATGCGAGGGGCCTGCGAAGCAGCCGCGATCTACCCTAGTAACCGGGTCTGTAAAGCCAAAAGAAAACGGGTGAAGCGCTGCGAAAAGGTCGGGCGCTCCAGCAGATCCAGTCCGGCCTGATAGGCGCCCAAACCAGCCTGACGCTGTCCCTGTTTGAACAGGGCGACGCCCAGGGCCATCAGAGTTTCGCCCTGACGCTGCCGATCATTCAGTTCGCCGAAGATTTCCGCAGCGCGCCGCCAGGCGTCCAGCGCCTCTTCCAGCTTCTTCAAAGAGGCGTAAATACTGGCCATATTCCCCAGCGTTTGCGCCTCGCGCGAACGATCCTGCAAGCGCACAAACGTCCGGCGCGCCTCTTCCAGGGCCTGCAAGGCCTCATCCCAATGGCCCTGCTTGCGATGAATCACACCGATATTGTTGAGCATCTCAGCGGCTTCTAGCTCTCGCCCCTGCTCCGCGAAATGCTCCTGGGCCTCGCTAAACCGCCGCGCGGCCTCTTCCAACAGGCCTTCATTAAACAACCGCAAACCTTCCGCTTTAAGGGTGTCTGCCACATTTTCTGCCATCCTGACCTCCTTATTCCTGCCCCCAGCCTTTAGAACGTGATTTCGAGGATGCCTTCAGCGATTTGCCGCAACGCTCCCGCTGGCATACTGGCCAGCTTCATCGCCACCTCGATATAGCTCTGATTGATCGGTTTAAGCACAAACTCGCGCATCTCCGGTGGAAGCTCCAGGAATTGAGAAAATTCCTCGTGCCGCCGATGCCACTCGCCCACTTTGTTGTCCCGCTCCAGGAAGTAGTCGAACTGTACCCCCAACGTCCGCGCCAGGGACTCCAGCAAGGCCAGTGGAATGGGTTCTTCCCCATACTCAAACGCTTCCAGCTTTTCGATGGGCAACTCGGTCATGGCGGCCAGTTCCTCCAGCGTCCGCCCGGCTTCCAGACGGGCCTGCTGCAAACGCACGCCCAGGAGCCGCTGACGTAAGGGAATAAAGAGCTCGGCCGAAGGCAAGTTCTGCCCCTCAGCCTCAATCTCTTCGGGGTTCAAAGGCCCGTCACGCAGTTCACGCAACGGCACATCCAGGTAACGCCCTAAAATCTCCAGCTCTGGCAAGGAAATATAGGCCGACCCTTCTTCGTAGGCTGCATAAGTCTCCGGAGACACATCCAGCACGTCAGCGCACTCTTCAATCGTGCGGCGTGCCTGCTCGCGGGCCTTACGCATGAGAATCCCCAGGGTACGATTTCTAAGGTCCAGACTTTCCTGATTAACCATAGTTATCTCCTCGCACCGGGCGAGCCAGTTTTTGAATGAAAAAACAAATACGATGATTTCATTATAGCATGGCTTGAGCGTGTGACAATACGCAAAAGACAACGCTGCCCCGAAAAACCTTTCGGGGCAGCGCCATACCGTCAGCGATTCCCAGGGACTGGACTAGGAGTGCATAAGTGCCCAAAGCATTTCCAACCCCAGCAGAACAAACAAGATCAGGCCTAACAACACCGCCGCAACCATGACGACCCTCCTTAAAAGAGTTATCCACCTCAAGCCATCAACGCCGTTTGAACAGCAAGCTCCCTAATGCGAACACCACATAGCATGCCAGAGCCAACGTAAAAGGCATATGCACAGCCATGACCCACCTCCCTTTAGAGACCCTTCAGATACGCGTACAAAGCGCACACATGCGGACAGGGCTGCTCGCGATCTGGGCCACAATCACAATGCCAGCGGCCATCCCGTGGATCCAACAGCAGAATGTAAGCCTCCGATTCATCTTCGACCTGATAGAAAGCCGCATCCGCCGCAAGCAACATCAAAGCATACCGTCCATACCCGGCCTTGCCCCGATAACCCGTTTGCGTGTTCATGGCTCCCTCCCTTCTGTCACTTGTATCATAGGACTAAAAAGAGCCGGGAAACGTGTGCCTGGCTGCTTTTCTGCTCAAATGCAGGTGAAGCCAATATGGCCCCAATCTTACAACAGGATGACCTGGACCTTCCCTACTCAAAGGGCTTTTTACTTTACATAATAAAAAAGCCCGACAAAGCTTTAAAGGCTGAGTCCGGCTACCGTCTCTTTCTGGGGTTCGGACGTGAGTTCGGACATAGTCAGGTAGATGCAAAGACGATAGCTTGGAACAAGGCATAGGCAGCCTCAGTAATCTGAAGCCACT
>DAOTZR010000250.1:0-3977 GCA_034434315.1 Anaerolineae bacterium | reverse complement strand
CCTCCTGGTTTGGGCCTATAATGTGCTACAAGCCCAATTTTGACGCAACCAGGAGATTCTTGCCACCCATGTCCGAACTCACGTCCGAAGCTCAGGCATTTGTATTGACCTGCATGGCAAATTGCGCTAGAATCCAGGCATGAGTAGCCGGAATATAGCTCAAGGTCTGGCTTTTCTGACTTCCGTGCAGAATGCGGATGGCGGGTGGCCCTATCTGCCTGGACCGCCCTCGGTGCCGGAAGCTACCTGCCATGCTCTGTTGGCCTGTGCTTTAAGCGGGGAAGCGTCGGCGACGCGCGCGGGCCTGGCCTGGATCACCCGCAATCTCGGTGCGGATGGTGCGCTGTATGCACCCGGCCATCCGGTGCCACATTGGAGCACGTCCCTGGCCTTGTATGCCCTGGCCCGTTTGGGCAACCATAAAGCCGAGGTGGACCGCCTTGCCGGGCGCCTGTTGGCCTGGAAAGTGCAGCGTTCGGATACAGATGTGCTGGTGCGTTTGAATGCGCATCTGGCGGGCTGGTCATGGAATGAGGGAACCTTCAGTTGGGTGGAACCTACGGCGTATGCCGTATTGGCGCTCAAACAGGCCGGGCAGGGAAACCATCCACGGGTTTGGGAAGGGGTGACCTTGCTGGTGGATCGGGCCTGTGCTGAGGGAGGGTGGAACTATGGCAACCCCGAAGTGATGGGGCGCGCCCTGCCGGCTTTCCCCGACCCGACTGCCTGGGCCTTGCTGGCCTTGCAGGGCCGCCCGGTCCCGGCTGGGGTGATTCAAAGGGGCTTGGATTTTCTGGAGCGCGAGGTACCCGCGTACCCTTCCGCTCTGGCGCTGGCGCTGGGATGTCTGGCCTTGAGCGCCTGGGACCGGGCGGCGGATACGCTGACGGCGGCTTTGCGCGCACGTCAGGGGCGTGATGGGAGCTGGCGCCAGCGCGTGGCCGTGACAGCTCTGGCGGTCCTGGCGCTGATGGCGACGACAGGAGGGCCCCATGCCTTCCGGTTATAAATTGACGCGACGGGCATTTCTCAAGCTAGGGGGCAGCGCCCTGTTGGGGGCCCTGGCCGGTGCTTCGGGCGTGCGCCTGTGGGGGCAATGGAAGCAGCCCAAAGCGCAGGTGGCCATCCTCAAGGCCCCGGATTACACGGCAGATCTGGAACAGGTTCTACGGCGCGGTCTGGCGCTCTTTCCCCAATGGGTACAGCGCTTGCGGGGGGCGCGGGTGTTGCTCAAGCCTAACCTCATCGAGTATTACGATGCGCACCGCGTTAACACCCATCCGCTGTTTGTGGCCGGGGTGATTGCCGCCCTGCGCAGCTTCGGGGCGCGGGACATCATCGTGGGCGAGGGGCCGGGGCATCGGCGGGATACCGAGGCTCTGCTGGAGCTTTCCGGGATGCAGGATGTGCTGGATCAGATGGGCGTGCCATTTGTAGACCTGAACCTGGACGCGGTTGAGCCGGTCCTTTTGAGCGCCAATCACACTGGCCTGGGGCAGCTTTATTTGCCGCGTACGGTGGTGCGGGCGGATATGGTGATTTCTCTGCCCAAGTTGAAAACGCACCACTGGGCCGGTGTGACCCTGGCGATGAAAAACCTGTTTGGCGTGGTACCGGGAGCGTATTACGGCTGGCCCAAAAATCTGTTGCACTGGCACGGCATAGCCAACAGTGTGGTGGACATCAATCTGGCGGTGCGCCCGGCCTTTGCCATCGTGGACGGGATTGAGGGCATGGAGGGCGATGGCCCGCTCTATGGCGACACCGTGCGCTCCGGCCTGGTACTTATGGGCGAAAGCCTGCCCGCCGTAGATGCGACGGCGACGCGGGTAATGGGCTTTTATCCCGAACGCATCTCCTATTTGTTGATGATGCTGGAGCATGGCGGGACACTGGTCTCCGGGCAGATTCAACAATTGGGCGAGCCTCTGGAGGCAGTGCGGATGAACTTTCGAGTATTGGATCATTGGCGCGGCTTAAAATCCCCCTTGCCGTGGGTGAACCGCTGGGTGTTGGGAGAGTGGTAGAATACTTTGCCAATCTAATCATATTTTAGTACCATCTTCCTATTTTAGAAATGCAGGCTTTGCATTACAATAATGGCAGGTTGTAAACCTGAACAAAAAATCATTCTGTGAGGAGGTGTTACTATGTTGTATCTCCCTCGTGAGGAAGGCCAGGGCCTGGTCGAATACGCGCTGATTTTGGTGCTGATCGCGATCGTCGTGATCGTCATTCTGAGCCTGCTGGGCACGCGCGTCAGCGGCATTTTCTCCACCATCAGCAGCAGCCTCGCCGGAAGCTAAGCTTTTGGCCTTTTGGACCTCAAGCCCCCACCTTTCAAGGTGGGGGCTTGATTTTGTGCGATGGACGTATCCCTGCGCTCTGGACTGAGGGCCTGGTGGCCCTGGATGTTGGTGCTGCGCCTGGCGGCGGGAGGGCTGGCGGCCTGGGTAGGCACGGGGCGCCCTTTTACCCTGGTCGAGGCGCTGCTACCGCTCTGGCCGCCCCGCGCGCCCTGGGAGCTGTGGCTGGCGCGGGCGGCGCTGGCGCCCTGGTTGCGCTGGGATGCGGTTTATTATGTGCGGATTCTCACGCAGGGCTATGCGCTCGCTGATGGCACGGCGCAGTTTCATCCCCTCTATCCCCTCCTGGCCTGGCCCCTGACCTACCTGGGGCTTAATCCGCTCCTGGCTTTATTGCTGGTTGCTACGCTGGCGCAGGGCGTTTTCCTGGCTTTGCTGGCCGATACCTGGCGCGATTTGCCGCCGCAGCGTCTGATACCGGCGCTGATGCTGGCGCCTTTTGCGATTTTCTGGCTCTTGCCCTACACCGAGCCTGTGTTCCTGGTGTGGGCGATGGTGACCTTTCGAGCTTTGTGGCATCGTCGTTGGGCCTGGGCTGGATGGGGCGCAGCGCTGGCGACGCTCACGCGCCAGCAGGGGGTGTTTCTGCTGGTGCCCATCGCCTGGACCTTGTGGGAGCAGCGGCGGGAGGTGCGCTGGTGGACCTGGGGCGTCCTGGCGTTGGCGCCTCTGGCCTGGGCGGGCTGGATCGCCTATCGGGCCTGGGCTTTGGGCGATTGGCAACCCCAGGTGACCTCGCTCCAGAGCACGATTTATTCGATTTTGATTTCGGGCAGTGCCCATCAAGTCGTACCGGAGCAGGCTTTTGTGTGGCCGTGGGAGGCTTTGCGCCGCGCCTGGTTGCATATGCTGGTCAAACCGGATCTGGACATGGGGATCAATCTGGTTCTGGCCGGCCTGCTGGTAGGGTTACTGGCCCTGGCCTGGAAGAAGCTGACTGCGGCAGAAAAGCTCTACAGCCTGGTGCTGATGGCCGTGAGCCTGGCTTACTACACCGGCCCGGTGCATCCATACATGGGATTGCCGCGGCACATGCTGCTGGCCTTTCCCCTGCTGCGAGGCGTGGAGCCGATCCTGTGGCGCCGCCGGGCGTTTCTGGCCTGGCTGGGCCTGGGGACGTGCCTGACGGCGTTTCTGGTGATGGCGTATGGCCTCATGGCGTGGGTTCCTTAGACGGTACGCCTGGGCTTTGATCCTGGCCTTAAATCTGGGGCTGGCTTTAAGCTATGCCGGTTTATGGCTGCTGACCGTGGCGCGGGGGGACTTCTGGCGCGCCGATTTTACTGCTTACTACACCGGCTGGACCTTGATCCGCACCGGGCGGGCTGCGGAGCTGTACGATTTGGCGGTGCAGCGCGAGGTCCAGGCGCAGATTTTAGGCCCGTATCGCTTCAAGGACGACTTACTGCCTCACAACACCCTGCCGCATGTCGCCTGGCTGCTTGCGCCTCTGGGGGCTTTGCCGCTGCGCACGGCTTATCTGGTGTGGACCGGGTTCAATCTGGTGGTGCTGGGGCTGCTGGTGCGGGCCTGGTGGCAGGCCTGGGCGGCACGTCCGCGCCGGGCGCGCTGGTTGATGGTGACGGCAGCTCTGGCCTTTCCGGCGCTGCT
>DAOTZR010000249.1:0-14134 GCA_034434315.1 Anaerolineae bacterium | reverse complement strand
CAACTGAACCGGGTATTTCTTTGGTCTGGGCATGGTTTCCTCTCCTCTCTGGGTCCTGTAGAGGGAAGGATACCATTAGAAACCACCGTGGTCAAGTGGTAGTTTCCGTAAAATTGAGCATGAAAAAGCCTTGCGATTTCGCGTAGTCATAAAAAGCTGTACTTGTAACTGACTCATTTTGTTTTTCAATGACAGATTGTAGACCTGCGACTCTTTTCCACTTCCCCAACAAGCGCTCCGCGAACACAACCTCATCGCCCCCGACATTGGAGTGGGGGGCTTTGACTGTCTGGAAAAAGGCCTGCTATAACTGATGCAACGCTGTTCTCTCAATCGAGCTTCTTCGCTTGCCAACCTGCTGGCTATGCGTTACAATCAAACCTGAGGAACAACATGATGACGAAGTTCGTACGACTGGGCCTGATCCTGGCTTTACTTCTGGGCTACACCACGCCCTCCCTGGCGCAGACTGCTTCTGGCGATCAGGCGCGTGACCTGATGGCCCGCATGTCTGCGCGTATGCGCATTGGCCAACTCGTGATCGTAACCTTCCCTGGCACTGACCTGAGCGAACAAGCCGAGATCACGTCTCTAATTCGTGACTATGCCATCGGTGGTGTTTTACTTTCCCCCCACAACGGTAATTTCGGGTTCTTACCGGCTCAGCCCGAAGCCCTTCAGAACTTTAACAATCACCTCCAAACCATCGCCTGGGAGGCTTCGGCGCGCTGGCTCCAACTACCGGAGGATTTCTCCCCGCTCCAATCCAACTTTGTCCCATTGCTCGTTGCTGTCAAAGCCTGGAATGCTGATGAGCCCATCTCGGCCTATATCTCCCAAACGACGCCAATCCCGGCCCCGATGGCCTTGGGAGCCACCTGGTCTACCGACCTGGCCTATGAGACCGGGCGTGTGTTGGGGCAAGAACTGACCATCTTAGGCTTTAATGTCATCTTTGGGCCGAATCTTGATGTGCTTTACAACCCGCAACCCAATACCCGTGCTGATTTGGGTACCAGCGTGCTGGGGGGTGATCCCTTCTGGGTGAGCGAGCTGGGGCAGGCTTACATCCGCGGCCTTCGAACGGGAAGCAATGATAACCTGGCTGTTATTCCCGGCCACTTCCCCGGTCTGGGGGACACCGATCGTGCCGTTCAGGACGAGGTCCCCACCATCCAACGTAGTCTCGAGCAACTGCGTCAAATAGACCTGGCGCCATTCTTTAGTGTCGCTCAACCTGGCAATCCCGGCAAGGCCGATGGCTTCCTGGTCAGCCACATTCGCTACCGCGGCTTTCAGGGCAGCATTCGCCTTTCCACGCGCCCTGTCAGTCTTGACGCTCAGGCTCTACAGCAAATCCTGGCCCTGGATGAACTTCCTTCCTGGCGTAGTAATGGCGGCATCCTCGTCGCCGACAACCTGGGCTACCGTTCCATCCGCCGTTTCTACGATCCTTCCGAAACCACCTTCAACACCCGCCAGATTGTTCAAGACGCCTTCGCTGCCGGCAATGACATGGTCATTCTGGATCATTTCTCACTTGACGGCACCTGGAGCGGACACTTTACCAACATCCGTGACGTCCTCGATTATCTGGTCCAGCGCTACGAATCCGACCCTGTTTTCCGTGACCAGGTTGACGCCGCCCTATACCGGGTACTCACCCTTAAACTGCGGCTCTATCCGCGTCTGACCCTGGTGAACACACAACACAATCCCGAAGAACTCAGCCTGCTGGGCACATCAACCACTTTAAACGTCAAAGTAGCGCAAAGCGCCTTGACGCGCCTGGCCCCTCTGACCGATGAGCGCGCACCTTCCGCTCCTGCTCCTGGGAGTCGGATAGTTATCTTCACCCAGGAACGTTTCATCCCTCCGGAAGAGACCTGGTCCGAATTGCCTTCCACTTACGGCCCTTCGTGGTTTACCGATGCCCTGTTGCGTCTCTATGGGCCCGAAGGGACTGGCCAGCTTCGTCTAAATTCCATCACCACCTACACCTTTGCCGACCTGCAACGGCTCATCGAATTAGGCAACGACGAACAGACCCTACGGATTTTACAAGACGTTCAACGTGCCGACTGGGTTATTTTTCTGGCACGTGGCTATGTGCCCGATGACCCCTACGGCATGACTCTGCAACATTTCTTGAACGAACGGGTTGATCTGCTGCGCGGACAGATCGTGCTTTTTGCCTTTGGACCGCCCTATGAACTGGACGCCACCCAGATCAGCAAACTGGACCAGTTTTATGTCCTGTACCATGCTGGCCCCTACTTTGCCGAAGTAGCCGCGCGGGCTCTTTTCGGGGACCTGCCGCCGCATGGCGCCGCTCCGGTCAGCATTCCCGGCTTGAATTACGACCTCCCCAGCATTGTTCTGCCGCGCCCCGACCAGGTTATCCCCTTGAATCTCGTAGATCGCGTCGGCAACATCCTGACAACAACCGAAAACGTCCGTAAAGGGGATAAAATCTACCTGCAAGCCGGCCCCATCCTCGATAGCAATGGCCACATCGTGCCGGATGGTACACCCGTGCAATTCATCATCACCTACGTTCAGGAAGGTGTCGCGCGCACCTTATCGGTGGAAAGCATCGCCGGCATGGCAACTGCCGCCATCACCCTCGACCGTGAGGGCCAACTCGACATTATCGCCCAATCCGAACAAGCCCTGCGTTCCTTTACCGTCCGCTTGACCGTTCCGGCCAATGAGCCTGTTGTGCCGCAAATCATCATGCCCACAACATCCCCGCAGCCCGTATTGACCCCGGAACCGTCACCAGGGGAACAAGAACCTGTCATGCCCAATCCCTTGCGTCCACTTTGGCCACGGCGTTCGGCTTTGTTGATGTGGGGGATCGGTTCCAGTTGCCTTCTGGCCTTATGGGTGTGGAGCCTGGCTCGCTTGCGCCATATGCACACAGCGCCGGCAACGCATCTGGCCTTGTTGATTGCTTCAAGTGGTGTATTTTCTTACGTCATAGCTGTTGCCCTAGGGCGTTGGGCCTGGCCATTGCTGATGTATCGTCTGGCCGGTCGCGAGGGTCTGATAGCACTTATTCCTGTTATAAGCGGGGGAATAACACTCCTGGCTTGGTGGAGCTCACGGCGTGACCAGAAGCGCCAGCACAAGCGCCGCGCCCAGAAAGAGCCATAACTTTACATTGCCATACAAAGCCTCGTGCCATTCTGTGTGGCTCAACAACAATGGGGCGATGGCAGGCGAAACGTAGGTACTGCGGAATAATTCCTGAAACTCACGTACCGAAGTCATGCGTTCTCCCGGATGAAGCGCCATGGCCTGCAGAATCGCCGCTTCCATTCCGGGAGAAATCCGGGGATTGAGCGTGCGAGGAGGAATCAAACACTCTGGCGAAAGAAAACGCTCGCGTGCTGTAGGGGGAACCTGGCCTGTTAGAAGATGATAAACCGTAGCACCCAGAGCATAAATATCGCTACGGACGTCCGTATGACTGTCGTCGCCGCCGTACTGTTCCAGGGGCGTATATGCTGCCGTCCCTCTCCCTTGTACAATTGTAATCGTGCGGGCCTCGTCACTGCTTTGCAACTTAACCAGGCCAAAATCTACCAGCTTGACGAGGCCCGATGGCGTCACCTTGATATTGGACGGCTTAATGTCACGATGTAAAATAGGGGGCGTCTGCTCGTGCAAATAAATCAGCGCATCACAGAGCTGGTCAATCCAATCCAGCGCTTTTTCAGTTTCAATGGGAGTATTGTTCTTTTGAGCCAGCTCGATCATATCGCGCAGATCATGACCTGGTACAAAGTCCATTACCAGGTATTCGCGCACTCCGACCGAAAAATAGTCTGAGACTTTGGGGAGATTGGGATGGTCCATGCGCGCCAAAATCTCGGCTTCGCGGCGAAATTGCTCACGCAATTGCCTTTGAAGATGCTCATCGCTGGCTTCGTCGAGAAGAATTTCTTTAACCGCGCAGATCCGTC
Source organism: Anaerolineae bacterium (assembly GCA_034434315.1). Lineage (GTDB taxonomy): Bacteria > Chloroflexota > Anaerolineae > B4-G1 > SLSP01 > DAOTZR01. Next base: position 10,163 of record DAOTZR010000249.1, on the reverse strand, counting down.
CGCTGAGTACAAGATCCTCAGCGCGGTACACAGCGCCCATACCGCCCTGTCCGATAGGGGCGATAATCTTATAGCGCTTTTGCAAAACAGTTTGCGGTTCCAACAGCCTGGCCATATCTGGCATCATAGCGAGTTTGGGGTATTAGTCAAGTAGTTTAATGGAGGATAATTCATGGCGAATGAAAAACCCTTGCCTTTACTGGTACTCTACCGTGGGATCTTAGCCGGGTCGCGTTGGGTTTTGGATGCCGAGCGGACCCTGATTGGCCGTGCTCCCGATTGTACCATTGTATTACCGGAAAGACAGATATCGCGCTACCACGTCGCCATTGAAAGCGATCAGGAGGGCTATCTCCTGCGTGACCTGGCCAGTAAAAATGGTACGCTTGTCAACGGCCAGCCGGTTCGCGACCAGCCCTATCGCCTCAAAGATGGGGATGACATTGTCCTGGCTTCTATTGTTCACTTCAGCTTTACCCTTGGCGACGCTACACTGCCCCTGGAAGACCTCGAAGCCGAACGCGCCGAAACAGCGCAAGCCTGTCTCACCCTGGACCCGGCTTTGCGTAGTGTGCGCCTGGGTCGCGAAGTCCTGGATCCCCCGCTGTCCATGCAACAATATCGGCTTCTTGAACTGCTCATGCAACGTTCCGGGCGTGCCGTTTCGCGTGAAGAGGTCCTTGATCATGTCTGGCCCGAAGCTTCGGGGTTGGGAATCACGCCGCAAGCTCTCGATGCTCTGGTTTACCGGGTGCGGGAACGCCTGGCCGAACTCGATCCTGATCACAATTACATCGTTACCGTCCGGGGATTCGGCTATCGCTTTGAACCGCGTCCGTAGCAAAAATATTTCGCGTAGTCATAAAAAGAAAATCTACTCACAAAAAACATTGCATTATCCATAAAAATAACAAATGGCTATGCGAAACCGTTGTTACAGGCATCGCCTAATAGTTTAAACCGGTCGTCCACTAGCGGACGATGGGCATGGCTTGCCCCAATGCTCGTACAATTCCTGAGTCGACTGGAAAGCATGGTGGTGAGAAGTTAACCGCAAAAATTGAGCAATCGGACGTTACGCGTCGGTGACGGGCGTGGGGAATTATCTTCAGCCTCTGGATTACACAAAATTTTGGCTACCCCGACGGTGAATTGTGCTATAATGTTGCCTCAACCAAATTTCACTGATGAAACGGGGAGGTTGACTTGACTAAAAAGAGTGTGAAACGTGCACCGGCTCGTAAAGTACCCACTCGCAAGCCCCTGGGCGCTAAATCGGCCAGCTTCTGGCCCTGGCTACTTGGAGTGGCTGCCCTGTTGATTGTTGCCGTCATAATTGGCGTCGTACTTCGCGCACGCTCAGCGCCGCGCCCCACTGGCCAGCCTGAGACTTTCTCCGGAATTAGCGGAACAGCTTATGCCGATGGCTCTACCTCTGTCCTCTATCCCGACCCCGAAGGGAAAGGGAAAGGGACGCGCTGGCTGCCGTCTCTGGGACGCGAAGATGCACCCGTAACAGTCATCGAATTTACCGACTTTAACTGCGGCCATTGTCAGGACTATGTTTTGAATGAGTTCGAGGGGATTCTGCAAGATTACGTCGCTACCGGAAAAGTCCGTTACGTGGGCCACTACTTTATTCTATACCCGGCATCTCAACCACCCGCTCTGGCGGCTATGTGCGCTGCTGAACAGGGACACTATTTTGAGTTTTCCCATGCCTACTTCACGGCGCTTTCTGCCGGCTTTAACAACATTGAACTGATCGCCCAACGTGTGCCCGGCCTCGATCAAGCCACATTCAAAGAGTGTATTCGTGTCAATCCCTATGCCAGCGCCTTGAACGATGCCCTTAAAAATGCCCAGAAGTACGCAATTCAAGGCACCCCTTCATTCTGGGTCAATGGCCAGTTGGTGATTGGCTTCCCTGGTTTGCGCCAGGCGATTGAAGAGGCACTCGCTCAGACACAGGCGCCAACTCCTTAGGCGCTGCACTGACTCAAGGGTGCTGGACAATTAACAAGCCGGGGGATAAGCTCCCCCGGCTTTGTCATGCGTACCCGGACTTGCAACCTTTACCCGAAAAACAGCTTTAACTTTGGGTGTAACTGCCCGCTGCTTTGCCAGCGTAGTTACAACGTTGGAGTGTGTAGGAACCCGATGCCAAAAAACAGGCCCTTCCATCAGAAGAGCCTGTTGAATTGAAGTAGATTTAGTCAGACTTAATGCTGCTGCAACGTGCGCCGGAATACATCATCCAGGCGCGCCTGCTGCTTAGCTGTGCGGCTTGCTTTGCGCTGCGCCGAATCTTCGCGCTTGCTGCCTTCCTGAGCTTTCCGCAAAGCGTACTCTATCGGCGAAAGCATCGGCTCTTCGTCCAGCTCGATGGCTTCGCTCGCATCGTCCAGGTTCATCGTCACATCAATTTGCTTCTTGCGCGGATCACAGTGCAGAATCTTGACTTCAATTTCCTGACCAACGTGGACTTCTTCAGAAGGGTCTTTGACGTAGGGACCCATCTCGCGAACATGCAACAGGGCAGGGCGCTCAGCACCCAAATCCACAAATGCTCCGTAACGCTCCAGGCGCACCACTTTGCCCTTGACGATCTTCCCTTCTTCCAGCTCGCTCCACTCAACTGCCGGCGGCTCGATCATGGTCAGGCCAATGCGGCCTTGCTCGGGATCAACTTCCTTGACCCAAACCGTGACCTTGTCACCTACCTTGACCTTATCCGTGACTTTGGCGACCCGTTTGGCAGCCAGTTGGGAGATGTGAATCAGGCCTTCCCGCTCCAGGCCAATGTTCACAAATGCGCCGTAAATTTCCGTGCGGGTTACAACGCCCTGCAGCTTCATCTTGGGCCGCAGGTCCTGTATGGATGTGGGTTGGACTAAAGTTTCTTCCACCATTCAGATCTCTCCTCTCAAAAATGCGCGTACATTATAACCCAGGCTGTTTTCCTGTCAAAGTCCTCTGCCGGGTCTTAATCATAGTCTTTCCATTCCCGTCGAATCTGACGTTCAGCGTCGCGCTTAGCGATCGTCTCGCGCTTATCGTAGAGTTTTTTGCCCTTGACCAGGCCAATCTCGATTTTGGCAAAGCGTCGGTCCTTGATGTACATGCGCAGCGGAATGATCGTGTAGCCTTTCTGCGCGGCCAGGCTGCTCAAACGCGCTATTTCGCGCCGATGCATGAGCAGGCGCCGCGGGCGCTTGGGATCATGTGTCCACACCCCAGCTTGCTCGTAAGGGGCGATGTGAACCTCCATAAGCCATAGCTCGCCGTTTTTGGGCAGGACGTAACCTTCCTGCAGACTGACCCGCCCGGCGCGCACTGACTTGATTTCCGTGCCCGTCAAGACAATGCCGGCCTCATAGCGCTCTTCGATAAAGTACTCGAATTGGGCTTTACGATTGGTGGCAACTACCTTAATCTCGCTCATTGTCCCTGCTGCTTAATGTACTCCAAGGCGCGTTGTAACTGCGGATCTTCACCCGCTGGGGTGTCTTGTGGGATTTCGACCTCAATATCAGGTTTCAACCCGTCTCCATGAATGGAACGGTTGTTGGGCGTGTACCAGCGCGCAATCGTGACCCGCAACTGCGATCCGTCGCTCAGGTTATGTGGGCGCTGTACCGACCCTTTGCCCAGCGTGTTCTGCCCGATCAGGGTTGCGCGGTCTCGATCCTGCAGTGCCCCCGCAACGATTTCCGAGGCGCTGGCGCTTCCCCCATTAACCAGCACCACCAGGCGGATAGACTCGGCACGATCGCCGGCATGGGCCCGGAATACCTGCTCTTGCCCGTCACTGCTGCGCTCAATAGCTATGACGCCATCTTTCAGGAACAGGTCAGCCACGCCCAAAGCCTGATCCAGCCAACCGCCAGGATTATCGCGCAGATCGAAAATGAGCGCTTCCATCCCCTGTTCCTGCAACGCCTTGATGGCATCATCAACGCGCTGTGTGGCCTTGGCGTCGAATTCCGTCAGGCTGATATACCCCACTTTATCGTCTAGCATCCGGTATTCGACGATGGGCATTTCGATTCGAGCGCGAGTGATGGTAAAGGTCAAGGGGTCCTTTTCACCTTCGCGCAAAACCTTCAAGGTAACCTGCGTCCCGGCCTTACCGCGAATCAGGTTGAGTGCCTCATAAAGGCCCATGCCCACGATAGATTGCCCATCCACTTCGACAATCAGATCGCCGGATTTAAGGCCGGCTTTTTCAGCAGGTTGCCCCGCCAGGGGCCGGACAACTTCCAGATAGCCGTCTTCGCGCATGCGCACGGTAGCCCCAATGCCCTCAAACTGACCGCTGGCATCCTCGTTAAGGATGCGAGCAACTTCTGGCTCGATAAAAGAGGTATAGGGGTCATCCAGCGTATTGAGCATGCCGCGAATAGCCCCGTAAGTCAATTCCGATACGTCCGGAATGTCACCGTAGAATTCGCTGGAAATCAAGTCCAGGGTTTCTTTGATGAGCGCATAGTTGAGCCGGCTATCAGTTGGCGGCGGCGTTGGCGAACCTGCCCCGGAAGATGGGGTAGGGCTTACTTCGGGCGTTGGCGTAAAAAAGACCGGCGTCGGCGCAGTTCGTCTGCCGATAACTACGCCTCCCAGAAAAGCCGCTGTACTGGTCATCAGTATCAGTGCGAAAGCGACTAACCCTAAGACAATCTTACGCATGTATTTCCTCCTGATGTGATAAGAGTAACTGCCGGCCAACCTAAGGCGTTTGCAAGTAATCCAGTGCCGCTTGCAGCACGCGATCATCCGGGCTGTCCGGCTCGACGTTTAGTGGGTAATCGGGCTTTAAGCCATTTTCCCCTACAGAACGATGCAGCGGATCCTCCCAAACCGCATTGGTTAGCAAGATTGTCGCCCCATCGGCCAGGGGGTAAGCAATTTGCATGCTGGCTTTGCCGGCGCTGGCCTGGCCGAAAAGCACCGCCCGCTGATGCGCTTGTAAGGCGCTGGCCAAAATTTCGGCAGCGCTGGCAGTCCATTCGTCTATCAGGACGACCAGCTCACCCGTGAATCGTCCATCATTCCCCTGAACCTGGACGGGGCTGGTTTGCGCCCGCCGGATTTCATAGTAGAGCACTTCACCATCTGGCAAAAAAAGTCCGGCCAGTTGGGGGAGTGGCGTCACCATCCCGCCCGCATTGCCACGCAGGTCCAGTACGAAGTTTTGCAATTCAGGCAAGCTTTGCAATATATTATGACATTCCTCCACTGTCCCCGCGGTGATTTGTTTTATGCGCAGGTAACCTGTATCGGGAGTCAGAAGATACGCGCTCACCGAGGGATGCTGCACCTCAGCTCGATTCAGGGTTTGAGTAAAACGAACGCCGGCGCGCTCAAGTTCCAGCGTCACCTGTGACTCTGCCAGCCCAGTCAGGCGCGCTTCGATGTCTGCCCGCGTTAAGGTGTCCGCGTCTAGCCCGTCAACCCGCCATAACCGATCACCGGGCTGGAGGCCGGCTTCGGCTGCTGGCCCGGTAGGGTAGGGGACCAAGCGCCACCCATCCTGCCACACCAGATCGACCCCTATGTCGCCATATTTTCCTGTAAATATTTCGACTGCGCTCACATTATTTTGCGGTTCAATCAGGCGCGCATGCGGATCGTTAAGCGTTGCCAGCATGCCACGAATAGCGCCGTGCGTCAGGGTTGAGCCGTCGGGCAGGCTCCCATAGTATTCCTGTTCCAGGTAAACCTGCACCTCACTCAGGGGCGGTAAGGGATCCCGGCCGCGCGCAAGAAGGATGGCCCCCAAAGTCCATACTTCCCGCGCCATGCTCAGGCCGCACGCAAAGCTCAATCCCCACAATCCGATGATAGCCCAGAACCACCAGCGACGCCATCGCATTTTAGAAACTTGCGTCATTTCACTCATGAAGGCCCATTGTACCATGAAATTTAACATTGGACGCTCGTTTGTCTGGAATTGAACCGGCTTGTGCTCGTATAACCGGTTTGTTATGAACTTCCGACTATATATATTATGTAAAATCAAGGTTATAATAAACATTTATATCATATAGTCGGAAGTTTATATGCACATTGAAGTACAAACACCGCACACTACACTCAAGCCTGCGCGGAGTGTGTGAATTGTTTTGAAGTATCTCAGCCTTCACCCAAAAGTTGTGCAGTACAATATTCTCGGATCCGTGTTCATTCGTCGCATCCGTGCCGATCTGTGTTCTATTTTCCAATTGCCCGGCATGGCCAACCCAAAGCAACTGTGCCCAGTTGCAAGGCAAACGCCTGCTCGCAGCCACAGTAAATTCCTTGTGATATGCGTCCTGGTGTGAGAGCGAAAACCCATACGCCCCTTTATGTCAAGATAAAGCCGAACCGTTACTCCGCATCGGTTGCTTGACTTATCTGATGTCTGATTTATGATTAGCCATGTGAACGCTAACATGGAGGGCTAAATGGCTTTAGACTTACTCGAACATCCCCATCGGCGGTATAATCCGCTTACTGGTGAGTGGGTGCTGGTTTCACCCCATCGCACCAAACGGCCTTGGCGCGGCAGCGTCGAACGGCTCACTGGCGATGACCGCCCGACTTACGATCCTACCTGCTATCTGTGTCCCGGCAACGAGCGCGCCGGCGGTGTTCGCAATCCAGAGTATAAGGAAACCTTCGTTTTCACCAATGATTTTGCCGCCCTGATGCCAGACACACCTATCGGTGAGGTGGCCCCCCACCCTCTGCTTCGGGCCGAGGGCGAACATGGAACCTGTCGCGTGATCTGCTTTTCGCCCCGCCATGATCTCACCCTGGCCGAAATGGATGTGGCCGATATCCGCAAGGTGATTGCGGTATGGATGGAGCAGACGGCAGAGCTGGGCGCGCATTACCGCTGGGTCCAGGTTTTCGAAAACAAAGGCGCCATCATGGGCTGCTCCAATCCTCATCCGCACGGGCAGATTTGGGCCGGCAGCGCGCTGCCCAACGAACCCTTTAAAGAGGACCGGCAACAGCGCAGTTGGTACGCGGAAAACAGCTCCTCCATGCTGTTGGAGTATGCCAGGTTAGAGGAGAACGGGCCGCGCGTCGTAGTGGAAAATTCGGACTGGTTGGTTGTGGTGCCTTATTGGGCTATCTGGCCTTACGAAACTCTGCTTCTGCCGCGTCGGCGGGCCATAGCTCGCCTGATTGACCTCGCACCGGAGGAGATGGATACCCTGGCCGATGCGCTCAAACGGTTGCTGGTGAAATACGACAACTTGTTCGAAACCAGCTTCCCCTACTCGATGGGATGGCACGGAGCGCCGTTCGATGAACAGGACCCGACACCCTGGCAGGTTCACGCACACTTCTATCCGCCCTTACTGCGTTCTGCGACGGTTAAGAAGTTCATGGTAGGCTACGAAATGCTGGCCGAAGCCCAGCGCGACATCACCCCGGAACAGGCCGCGGCTCGTCTGCGTGAGCTTCCAGAACGTCATTATCGCCACTCGTGAGGGTAGCTTATGGGGTTCGCAAGCCCCATTCTTAATGTCAGCTATGGCTTCTCGCACAAAAGGCCCTGCCGGCATTGGATGTCGGCAGGGTCTTTTTGATGGGCCATTCACAAGCGGTCAGTCTAAAATGCGGATGGGATAAAGGTCGCCGTGCGTAAACCCGCGCTCGCGATAGTAGTGGCGCGTCCCGACCGCGGCAATCACAGCCAGCTCGCGAAAACCCGCAGCGCGAGCCTGACTGGCGGCCAGATCCAGTAGAGCCGTGCCCAGGCCGCGGTGCTGCGCCCCACCCTCACGTTGTCCCAGGGCCTGCGCTGTCCCATACACGTGCAATTCACGCACCATTGCGGCATCGCGAATGTCCGCCAGTTGCGGAAGTTCCGTGCGCGCGGCCAGCGGAAGCGAAAGGCGCACAAATCCTGCCAGACGTTGTTCCTCCGTCAGAGCCTGGATGAAGAGCTCTTTCGTAGCATCGGTATCGTAAGCGACGACTTCAAAACGCACCTCGTCCGCGTTACGTCGCAAGTCACTTTCGCGCAGCTCGCGACAACGAATGCAACGGCAGTGTTCGCCGGCAGCGCGCATACGATCCTGCACGATCTGCCGCAGATTGCTCTTGGTAGTGCCGGCGACAATGTACTGGGCCGGAATATCGCGCATCAACCGATTGATGCGGCAATAAGGCGGCACCAGGCGTTTGCAGGCGCGCAGCAACTCAATCAGGGTTTCTTCCGGATATGGTTGATACTTACCGGCACGCCACAAATCAAAGAGTTCCGTTTCTTTGAGCAAAGCCGTAGGATAAATTTTAATTTCGTCAGGCCGCAGAGCCGGATCGTCCCACATGCGGGCAAAATCGGCCCGATCCGATTCGGGTGTAGCGCCATACAAATTGGGCATCCAATGCAACACGATTTTAAAGCCCGCCAGCCGTAACAGACGCATGGCCCGACGGGTATCATCGGCAGTATGGCCGCGCTGATTCAAAGCCAGAATGTGCTCATCGAAGCTTTGGGCCCCTAACTGGACCTTGGTGACGCCGCTGCGCCGCAGACTGGCAACTTCCTCCGGCGTAATGGAATCCGGGCGCGTTTCGATAACTAGGCCGACGTTGCGATGGGGCGCCGTTTCATTGAGCGCTAGCGCTTCTTCCAGCGTTGCGGATGACACAGTATTCAGCGCGTCGAAAGCGCGCCGTAAAAACCAGGAACGATAATCCTCAGGATAGCTTGACCAGGTTCCTCCAAGAATCAACAACTCCACCTTATCCGTAGCGTGGCCCAGGGCATCCAGGGCAGCAATTCGACTTGCCGTTTGGGTATAAGGATCATAACCGAACTGCAGGCCACGCAATACACCGGGTTCGCCGTCCAGGTAGCTCTTAGGCGCCTCACGTTGAGTCGGACAAAACAAACAGTCCCCAGGACATGGATAGGGCTCGGTCAAAATGGCGACAGGCGCCACACCCGAAATGGTGCGCACAGGGCGCCCTCGCAAACGGCGTTCCAGGGCGGGATCGGGGGCCCATTCCCCTGCCGCAACAAGGGCCCGATAGCCTTCCATGAGCTGCGATTTAGCGTAAAAACTCCCGTCGGGTCGGGGATGACGCCGCAATACCGGCGTAAGGTCAGCCGCTGTTTCAGGCAAAGCCTGGATTTCGGCGAACAAGGTGCGCAGAATCTTGCGTTCTGCGGCCAGGTCTATGGATTCTGGTAAACGATGTTTAGGCATACCGACAACCTCCTCGGCTATTATAACACGTCTACTCAGAGCTTTACTTTCTCAAGAAGCCTCTTACAATAACCTTATTCCCCTAAAGGAGGGTAGCTATGGCTTACGCTTATCCGTTAGAACTGAGTTTCAAAATCATGGCCCTGGCTCCACAAATCGCCGTGCGCGACGCCAACGGAAACCTGATCCTCTATGTCAAACAAAAACTCTTCAAACTCAAGGAATCCATTACCGTCTTTGCTGATGATGCGCAACGCACCCCGCTCTACCTGATCAACGCTGATCGGGTGATTGATTTTTCGGCGCGGTACACCTTCACCGATGCGGCGAGCCATCAGGTCCTGGGATCCGTAAAACGCCAGGGCGCGCGATCCCTGTGGAAAGCGCACTACGACATCTTCACCCCCGATAGCGTTCAGGATATGGTCATTGAAGAGGAAAATCCCTTCGTCAAGCTGATGGACGGTTTACTGGGCGATATTCCGGTGCTTAACCTGGCTACGGGGTATCTTTTCAACCCAACTTACCTGGTCAAAAATCAGGCCGGAACCGTGGTCATGCGTCTGAAAAAACAACCCTCGTTTTTTGAGAGCAAATTTCAGATTGAGGAAGTATCCGATATCCCGGAACGGGACGAAACACGCGTCATTCTTAGCCTTCTAGTGATGATTTTGCTCGAGCGCGCACGGGGCTAACCGTTCTCCCACCCTTCCTACAGGCCAAAGCAAGGCACAGCGCGCCGCATCTCGTTTACAGCAGGACAACTGTTCTCAGTTGTCCTGCGGTTTTCTATCTACCGGGCGCGACACGCCCCTCAGCCCCCTGGGACGGCGTCATTCACCAGCCTCATTGACTGAGCTTCGGACGTGAGTTCGGACATGGGTGGCAAGAATCTCCTGGTTGCGTCAAAATTGGGCTTGTAGCACATTATAGGCCCAAACCAGGAGG
>DAOTZR010000248.1:0-5170 GCA_034434315.1 Anaerolineae bacterium | reverse complement strand
CCTCCTGGTTTGGGCCTATAATGTGCTACAAGCCCAATTTTGACGCAACCAGGAGATTCTTGCCACCCATGTCCGAACTCACGTCCGAAGCTCAGTGGGCAAACCGCCCAGGCAACCTTAAACCCTAAGTTTACTTTTTGCATTTCTGTGCTACATTGAAATCATCCTTGTCGCTCCGCGTAAAAATGCAAGGAGGCTGCATGGGAGACATCATACGGCTTATCATCCTGGTTATATACATAACGCTTACGATTGCCATCAATCGTCGCCTCAGGGCCATGACTCCGCTCAGGCGTTTGCAATCTTATCCAGAGCCAGAAGCACATGCGCCCCTGGTGCTCAAGAACTTTGTTCTGGTTTTACTCTGGCCCCTGCTCTGGCTCATGTGGTGGGGATGGGGTAACGCAGGCCTTGTATCTTTTATCGCCCTTCTGCTGTTTTTCGCCGGCCTGACGTTTTTAAGCTGGATGCCCTGGCTGGTGTGGACGGGGTTCCTGGATGTGTTCTCCGCTGTTCTTCTGGGAATCCTGAGCGCGGGTTTGACGGCCCCGGCTGTCCTGATAGCCACCCAACTGATACCGACTCAGGCTATGGCCCTATCCCTGCTCCTGCCGGCGCTCTTCGCGGTTTTACCGATGCTTTGGGCACAACTGGTTTTACTGACCATGGGGCCGGTATGGTTGCCCTTGCGTCCAGAGTTCGTGCGTAAACATCGGCGCGAGATCGCGACCTGGTACACAGCGCTGGTGATGGGCTATTATCGGCCGGTCTGGGCTATTGAAAATGGGAAAATTGTGACTCGTCTGGAGGGCGATCGGTTTAACGGTCGGGGGCCCAGTTGGGTCATCCCGGAACCGCATAACATCGTTGTCCTCACCTCGGGTTCGGGCATTACCGGGGTAGATGGACCAGAACCCTTCCTGACCATGGGTAATATGCCTTTTGAGGTGCTGGACTTGCGGGAACAGATTCGAGGAGAGCGCGTACGAGCGCGTACCAGCAACGGCATCGAACTTGAGGTTCCCATCTCGACCCTGTTTCGTGTTCAAGGATCGGAAAACGTTCGCCTGGGTGAACCCTGGCCCTATCGCAAGGGCTCGGCTTATACGGCGCTTTTCGCCGCAGAGGTGGATGGGACCAACGACTCGCCAATTGAGGGGCGCAAAGCGCGGCCCTGGGATAGCCTTGCACTCGATCTGGCCAAATCTCACGTCCGGCGCCGCCTGACCGAATACCACCTGGATGATATTTTCCCGGTCCGCCCGGAACTCGATGTCGAGAAACTGGGTCTGCCCCGTGCCACTATTGCCAGCGATGTGCGTCAGGAGGTCGTCGGAACCATCAATCGCATTGTCCCGGACCTGACCGCGGAGATGGTCCAGCAGCTTGGGGATGACATGGTCTCCCGTGGTCTGGCCATTACAGGAGGGGGGATCGGGAACCGCATCGTGCCGGTAGATCCTCAGATTGTCAAACAGCGCATTGAAGTCTGGAAAGCCAAATGGATGGCGCGCGCCATGCAACGTCAGGCCCAGGCCGAAGCCCGGCGTTACGAATTGCTGGAAAAAGCCCGGCAGAGCGTCTTGGATGAGCTCCTGCGCACCCTGGCCAAAGAATACGACCGGGTTCATACCCAGGATCCCCAGAAAACCTCGGCTCTGTTAGCCGCGCGCCTGCTGGATACCCTGGATCAGATTGCTCACGACACCCAGGTCCAGGCCGTTACCCCGGAGTCCTCACGGGAAGCGGTACGCTTGATCAGGCAACGCGTGATGGCCCAGACGGAGATTCTCGAACGCAACACGGGAGGTAAACAGGCATGATTCCCGATCGCTTCTGGTATATTCTTAAATACTTCCTGGTTGCCCTGGTGGCAGGTATTGTTTTCACGGCCCTCTCAGGCGTGATGATAGTCAGATCCGGTCCGGCGAACTCCTTTACTCTGTATACGGCGCTTATCCTGGGACTGGCCTTTTTCCTCGCCCTCTGGCATCCGCTTCGTTCTTTCCTGGCCTGGACGCACAGCCTGGTCCGGCAATTTTACGGGCTGGAGGATGAAGACGAGGCAGTGGATGATTTTCTCTTGCATCTCATTTACGGCCTGCCGACGCGCCCGCCTTACCCTTACACCTTGCGTGTTGAAGAAGGGCGGGTGTTGCCTTCGAGTCCTGTGGCTCTGCGCAGAATCGGTGGCCCCGGACATATCAGCATCAGCCACGATTCGGCGGTGGTCACTGCGCGTATGGGACGCCTGGAGCGTGTGTTGGGACCAGGCTTTCATCAGCTTCAGCCTTTTGAGCGTGTTTGGAGCGTAGTTGACCTGCGTCCTCAGCGGCGCACCATTCGGGTGGAAGCGACCACGCGCGAAGGTGTGCCCATCTACTGCGAGGCGGAAATCCGTTTCCGCATTGATAGTGGTGAACTCAAACCTTCGGTTAACCAGCCTTATCCTTTCCTGGAGGATGCGGTCTTCCGGGCGGCCACGCGCCAACGCCGGCGCGGCGATGGTTCCATCCAGACCTGGGAAGCGCGCGTTGCTGGTGGAATACTCGATGGCGAAGTGCGCGATCGCCTGGAACAATTGTGGTTGGATGATATTGTCCTGCCGGATGAGCAGCAGAAGAAATCCCTGTTAAGCAAGCTGGAAGCGGGGATTGAAGAAGCGGTGCGCACCGCTGCGCGCAACCTGGGTGTTTATGTCGAAACGGTGCGTCTCGGCCCCATCATGCCCCTGGAAGAAGATGTCTCGCGCCAGTGGATCGAATCCTGGCGAATGCTTTGGAACGAGCGGGCATCCATGGAGCTGGCGCAGGGCGAAGCCGCCCTGACCCTGCTGCCCGAACGCGCCCGGCTGATGGCCCAGGTTGACTTCTTCCTGAAGATGTCGGAAGCTCTGAAGCCCTTCAGTGGAGTGGAAGTGCCTCCGGCTCTGGTCACCATGAAATTCCTGGAAGTGCTGCGCTCACTTTCCGAAAGCGACCCCGCTGTGCGCAGTTTGATGTTTAACCAGGCCGAAAGCTTAAAGCGGCTGGTTTCCGATCTCTCTCGCAGTCTGGAGCCTGGTACGGCGCTTTCATCCGAGTCTACGGCTTTAGTGGATAAAAATGGCTGACCCATGCGTCTGATTTTTCTGCCCTGGGAATTAAATCCACTTTCCCTTCTGGCCCTGGAGGGGATCGCGGACCCTTTTCGCCTTGGGCTGATCGAGTTGGAGCATGCCATTGCCCTGAAGGACCCGTTGGCCCTGGCGCAGGCGGAGCGTCTGGTTTTGCGGGCTACCCATCAAGCCCCGGAGACGCGCGGAGCCATTGGGGTGTTCTATGCCAGTGTGCTCTGGCAGACCGGGCGTTGGCTCGATGCTATGGAGATCATCCGCCAGGCCCGGAACACCCTTAGCTTCTCTGTGCTGCCCGAGGCTTTTTACCATGGCGCCCTGGCAACTTACCTGGATGGCTTGATTGCTTTGAGCCTTCATGCGGACGAAAAGGCTGTAAACAGTTTTCATGAAGCCCAGACCGCCTTGGAGGAAGCTGCGCGCTACTGGGGTTACGGGCGCGATCGGGAGCGCATGCAGGCCTGTCATGATCTGGTGCGCTGGATGAGCGAACTCCAGAATGGGATGACCCAGAGTCAACAATCCGATGCTGTATTCTACTTTCTGCCCCTTTTCGAAGAAATCCAGGGAATTTTTCAGCGGGTGGGCTTGTTTGTCCTGCCTTCTTCCCATTTAACCCTTTCTGAAGGGACTCTGGCGCGGGTATACACCGCTGGATCCCTGGAGCTTATTCCCCTTTCGGCCTGGTCTGTCCCGTTGCTCCCGCCCGTGTTGGATACATACTATTGTGCCCGGCGGATTGTGGCCGATGGGGATGGGGTTGCGCTGGCCCGTCGCGGAGATATCCCGCTACTGGAATGCAACCGACTTTTGCCGGTAGAAGAGCATGGTGTTTTCATTCGTCAACAGCATGACGGTCGTATTCTCTTTCGTGCGCAAGTCGCAGGACGGGGATTGAATTGTGTGGCCAAAGCTCTACTGCGCCAGGGAGGGGAACTATGAACGAACGCGAACACCAGGTCGTTGTGATCGGAGCCGCCGGATTGGATATGCACGTCTGGCCCAGGATGATGGCGGTTGAGCCAGGTAAATCCAATCCCGGCTACATCCGTTGGAGCTGGGGCGGGGTTGGACGCAATATCGCCGAAAACCTGGCCCGCCTGGGCGCGGAGGTGTTCTTCATTTCCGCCGTAGGCAATGACGAACCCGGTCACAACCTGCTGGAGAATTTGCGCCGGGTGGGCGTGAACACCGACGCTGTCTACATTGCCCCGGATCAGCACACCGGCGCTTATGTAGCCCAATACCATGCTGACCGGCGCCTGGCCGTAGCTTTCGATGACATGCTTATCATGCGCAGCATTACCCCAGCCTACCTCCAGCGGTATCGCTCTCTCATCCGCGATGCGGATATGGTTTGTATTGACGCTAACCTGACGGCAGAAACCCTGGAAAGCCTGTTCCGCCTGACGCGCAAATATGACGTGCCGGTCTGTGCCGACCCCACGGCCGAGCTTCTGGCCCCTCGTCTCCATCCCTATCTGCCAGAGCTGACCGCCATTACCCCCAATCGGCGGGAGGCCGAAATGCTTGTGGGGGAACCTTTGCCGGATGACGAAGCGCTGATCCGCGGCGCGCGGCGGCTGGTGCAGCTAGGGGTGGGGCTTGTTGTCATTACCCTGGGTGAACACGGCCTGTGCTACGCCACCCAGGAGGAGAGTGGCCGGCTGCCGGCCCTCAAAGTCGAGATGGTGAATCCTGTGGGCGTAGGGGACGCCTTGACCGCGGCCATTGCCTATGCCTTGCTGGAGGAAGTCCCGCCTTCCGAGGCGGTTCGGCTGGGCCAGGCTGCCGCTGCCTGCACCCTGGCCTGTAACGAAACCGTCTGTCCTACCCTGACCCTGGAAAGCCTGTACGAATATCTGGAAGGTTAATCCACGCACGCGATTCTGTAGGGCAACTCTTGCAGTTGTCCCATGACAACCGCAAGGGGGGTAACCGCAAGGGATTACCCCTACTTCTGAGCTTCGGACGTGAGTTCGGACATGGGTGGCAAGAATCTCCTGGTTGCGTCAAAATTGGGCTTGTAGCACATTATAGGCCCAAACCAGGAGG
>DAOTZR010000247.1:0-10892 GCA_034434315.1 Anaerolineae bacterium | reverse complement strand
GAAACACCTCTACTTCGCCGCAATTTCCGGACCCGACACCGAAACGCTCCAGGGTACCCTGGTCCCCTTGGATAACAGCCTGGCCGGCTGGGTCGTGCAAAACCGAAGCACCGTGATCGTGGAAGATGCCCAGTCCGATCAACGCATGTTCGTCATTAACGCCGTAGACCCAACCCAATCCATTATCGCTGCGCCCCTCATCTTTGGCGAAAGGGTCATCGGTGTCATCGAAACGCTTACCCTCCGCAGCCGGCGCCTGTTTACGCCAGAAGATGTGGAAACGCTCGAAACGCTGGCCGGTCTGGCTGCTGTTGCTGTTGAAAATGCCCGCCTGTTCCAACAGAGTGACTGGGTGGCGCAGGTCGTGCACGAAATTCGCACGCCCCTGACAGCCATCGTATCCTACGCCGACCTGCTCCAGCGCCCAGATCTCACGCCAGAGATGCACCAGCAGTTTGCCAGTATCATCGTCCAGGAGGCGGACCGGGTCTCACAACTGGTCAACCAGTTCCTCGAACTGGCCCGCCTGGAATCCGGACGGGTGACCCTGGCCCGCGAACCGGTCAGGTTAAGTGAGGTCGCCGCGCTCTCCCTCAGTGTGGTGCAGCCGATGAGCGAAAGCCATCAGATTGCCCTGCGCGCAGAGATTGAGCCCGATCTCCCCCCGATTATTGGGGATGCCAAACGCCTGCACCAGGTTTTGCTCAACCTGCTTTCCAATGCGATTAAATACTCCAATGCCGGGGATACGGTAACCTTGCGTATTTACCGAAGCGGTGATGAGGTGCACGTGATGGTGCGCGATACCGGACCGGGCATTGCGCCAGAGCACCTGAGCAAGCTGTTCCAAAAGTTTTCGCGCGTGCCGGGGAGCGAAAAAAAGGCCACTGGATCTGGCCTTGGTCTCATTATCGCTCGTCAAATCGTCGAAGCCCATGGTGGACGCATCTGGGTTAATAGTGTTGTCGGCCAGGGTAGCGAGTTCTGCTTCAGCCTCCCTCTGACGACCGAAACGGCCTGATTCACTTCCGCCTTATCCACACCTCTTGCCCATCGGGGCCATAATAAAATAGATTCCGCTTCTGCTTATTTGACAAATTGACAAATTTAGGTATGATTTACCTCGTCTATTCAAAATCAAATAGTGTGGGAGGTAATGATGAATAGCACTGCTCGTGTCATTGTGTTTTCAACGCCAACTTGTCCGTATTGTCACGCCGTCAAACGCTATCTGCAACAGCGTGGCATCCCATTCAAGGATATTGATGTCTCGCGCGATCCAATTGCGGCCCGCGACATGGTACGCCGCAGCGGACAGCAAGGAGTACCCGTCATTGACATCAACGGCAAGATTATTGTTGGGTTCGACCGTGCTAAAATTGACGCAGCGCTTGGTCTGCGCTAAATCTCACATTGGATAACAAGGAGTGTGCTATGAACGTTCAGCCTTTAGGGACTCGCGTGCTGATTAAGATTCTCAAGCCGGAAGCCCGCACCCCCAGCGGCCTGATTCTGCCCGAAAATGCTCAGGAGAAGCCGCAACAGGGTATCGTCATCGCCGTCGGCACCGATGAGAGCATCCCGGTGCAGGTGAATGACCGCGTGCTCTTCGCCAAGTATTCGGGCACCGAAATCCGCATAGATGGCGAAGATTACCTCATCCTGGAAGCCAACGACATCCTGGCGAAGATTCAGCAGTAGTCGTTTCAAAGCCAACCGCGCGGGAGAAAGCTCCCGCGCGGTTTTTGTTGCCTCTCCCCCTACCCCGGCACGTAAATCGCCAGCAAGTCACGCAACAGAGTCGCCGCGGAAGGCACCGGATTCAGTTCCTCGATCATCGCCGTCAGGGTGCCGTAAATGTCTGTGTGGTAAACCACCCCCATCTGCTTCTGTCCCAGGTGACCTAAAGGGTGCTCCGTCGAAAGGGGGACCGGCGCCACAGAGAGAACATACTGTTGCGTATCCGTCAGGTCGGCGCGCGCCAGCAAACGATAGCGATAGCCCCGCGCACGAGCAATACGCAAGTCTTCGCTGTCGAGCACCCGAATGCCGGTCCGCTGAACGTCTTGCAGATGCGCGGGATAGCCCAACACGACATTGGCCAGGATGACAAGTTTAGCTGCCGCATCCCACCCATCCAGATCCCAATCCGCATCGGCCTCCAGAACGCCCTCGGCGCGGGCCTGGTCCAGGGCCTGCTCCCAGGCATACCCCTCCGCCAGCAAGTCCATGATGTAGCCCGTCACCAGATTGGGGACGGCTTCAATGCGGAAGATGGTCGCGCCGCGCAGATCGCGCTCGCCGATGTAAAGCGCCGGCAAGCCGCCGGCCACGGTCCCGTCAAAGCGCAACTGTCGCCCAGCAGCTCTGGCCAGGGCCTGCAATTCAGCATAGGCCAGCACAATCGGGGCTTTGTTGGCAGTAATGACGTGCATCCCGCGCCGCAGAGCGGTGCGAACGCAGTCCAGGCCGGGTTGCCCGCCCAGCGCCAGATTGACGGGCGCCACCTCCAGCAAGACATCGGCCTCGACCTCCGCCACCAGATCTTGCGCACGCCAGCCGGCGCGCCCGGCACCGGGATAGGCGGCGATGCTCTGCCCACTCTGCTTTAAGGCGGCGACGGTAGCCCAATCCAGCCCCGCGGACAGGGCAGCTCCGCCGCGACTATCCGCCGCTGCAACCAGGCGCAGATCAAGGCCATACCGTGAACGCAGCAAGTTTTCCTTCTGGACCACGATCTCGCAGAAACGTCGCCCCAGGTTACCCAGACCGACCAGGATACAGCGAATCGTTGGCATAGCGCACTCCTAAGATGAAGAGGATTTCGGAATTTTCGAGATGATCCAGCTCAGGAAGGACTGTACGCTGCGCGTTTGCAGGAGCACCCGCCCCGGCCCGTAAAGATCCACGACCAGGCCCTCACCGCTGAAGAACAGCGATTTCAATCCGCCGACGGAACGGACATTGAAACGCATCGTTTCGCTGAAAGCCACCAGATGTCCGGTATCCACCGTGTAGGATTGCCCTTCGGCCAGGACCAGTTCATGGATGGCTCCGTAACTCGAAAGGACAAGGGTGCCCGTCCCCGCGCATTTGAGCATGAAAAGCCCCTCGCCCGCGAAGAAGGTTTTAGCCCCGCCCCATTTGGTATCCACCACGATACCCTCGGATGAGCCGAGGTAGGAGCCGGATTGCACCAGCAACGAATGTCCCTGCAAAGGTAGGACGGAAATGTCCCCCGGCAAGGAAGGGGCCAGCATAACCTCGCCGCCCTGCGGTCCACCGCGGAACGTGTTGATGAAGAACGACTCCCCGCCCAACATGGAGCGCGTCAGGGACTTGAGCACACCCCCGCGCATCTTGGTTTCCACTTGCGTACCAGCCGACATGCCCACCATGGCGCCACTTTCGGCGTTGAGCGCCTCGTTGGGGGCCAGTCGGACCCGCGCAACCGCATACGATGGACGATACAAGACCTCAACTTCCATAGATTCCCTCCTCAAAGGTCATGAAAAAGCATACTGGCTTATAAGCCCACAGCTATCCTGTAACACGCCTGAGACGCAGGACAGGTTGTGAGCTTCTCCAAACATAGGTGTTTCGAGACAGCTCATCGCCTGATGTCATCACTCAGGCTCCGCCAGCGGGATGATGGGTTGGGGTTGGCCCAAACCGCTGGCTGGATCATGGTCCCGCTGGCCTGCATGAACGCCAGAACCTACCCATCCAGGCGCACAGCCAGGAGCGGGACCAGCATTTCCTCCGGGGATAGGCTCCCATGCCGTCCCGACAGGCGGCGCGCCTCAGACTCGCCGGACACCAGTGTGGCCGCCCCATGCGCCAGAGCGATCCAATCACCCAGACGGTATCCCACTTCCCCATGATAGGGCTCCGGGCCCAGTAGGCCCGAACGCAAGATCTCGGAGCGGCTATACAGGGAAAAACGCCCGGCGCCGTGCGTTTCCAGGTACTCGCGCACCTGCCGCGCTTTACCGGCCCGCGCGTAGAGGAAGGCGGCGCGCGATTCGCCCACAGGCGGCAAGAGCAACGCATCGCGCAATTCGGGGTGCTGCTCCACGATGAGGGCCTCTTCCCAGGGCGTATGGACCTGCCCGTGATCGGCGGTGAGCAGGAAAAGCGTACCGCGCCGTGCCGCCGGGCTTAAATCGCGCAGAAAATGATCCTGGAGCATGAAGTCCAGCGAACGCAGTTCGACCGCGCTCGACTCATCCCAGGGGCCGTAACGGTGTGCCAGCGTGTCCAGCGCCGACCAGTAGCCGTAGACGTAGAGCCGCTCGTCCCGGCTGCGTTCCAAAATGCGGCGCAGGTTCAGCCAGAAGTCCGAAGCGGCCGTGTGCCCCCACAGGCGCCTGACGCCCCGAAAATTGAGCCGTGACAGCGCCGATCCGATGATTTTTTCGCTGATGACCACTTCGGACGGCACGCCGGCTGCTGCCAGCCGCTGTCCCATCCCCGGCACAGGGATGAAGCTCTCGTCTACCAGGCCCCAGCGGTCAAGATCCCCGGCGAAGGGGCGGAAAATCGGGGCGAAGCTGACGGCCTCCAGAGCCATGGCCCATTCGCGCAGATACAGATGGTACGCAATCAGGCCATGCCGTCCCGGCGGCGCGCCGGTCCAAAGGGTAGTGAGGACGTTGTTGGTAGTAGAAGGGAAAAGGCTGGTCAAAGGAACCAGGCGCCCCGTTTGGGCCAGGTGATTGAAATAGACTTCTGGCGATTCTGCCAGCAGCCGTTGCAGGCGCAGCCAGCCCAGACCATCTATCAGGACCAGCACGACCCGCCGTACCCCGTCCGTCATTCCCGCCAGCACATCGGGACGCAGCGGCGGCAACATATCCGCCCCCGGCCCGCCCCCTAACAGGGTGAGGATGGTCGCCGGCAGGTTACCGACGGAAAGCCCGGCGTACCGCGGCCAGACGCTGGGCTCCGGCAAGGTCAGATGGGGAAAAGGTTCCTGGAGCAGGCTCTCCAGCAGCTCGTGGGTGTCCGGGATCGGGGCCATCACAGGTGCTCCTGGTCCAGCAGCTCGCGCCAGGTTGTTCCCAGGGCCTGCCTTTCCTCCGGGGTCAAACCCTCCAGCAGGCGCGGCAGGGCTTGTTGTAAAACCCGCGTCATGATGTCGGCCCGTTCGGCCGGGGTAAACCGTTCACATACGCCCGCCAGGGCTTCGTCGAGCAGGACTTCAATATCGCGCTCGCTGGCGTGCTGCAAGTAGTCGCGCATCATGGGCTTAATCCAGCTTAGCATGGTTCTTCTCCCTTGCTGTTTTTAAACCAGACCGCCGGCCTCTCAGAAGCGGATGAAGCGGTACTTGATGAGGGTCCACAGGACGGTAAACCCATCTTTCCACGAAATCTTTTTCCCCTCGGTAAACTCGCGCCCGGCGTAGGAGATGGGAACTTCGTAGATGCGATAGCCGCGGCGTAAAATCTGCGCGGTGATTTCCGGGTCAAAGCCCCAACGATCGGCGCGCAGGTTGAGTTTTTTCCATACCTCACGAGTAAACACTTTGTAGCAGGTTTCCATATCGGTGAGGATGGTATCGTAAAGCAGATTGGTGACAAAAGTGAGAAAGCGATTGCCCACCATGTGCCAGAAGAACATGGCCCTGGTAGGGCCGCCGCGGAAACGCGAGCCGTAGACGACCTGGGTCACCCCCTCCAGGATGGGGCGCAGCAGCAGCGGATAATCGCGAGGGTCATACTCCAGGTCCGCATCCTGAACCAGCAGGATGTCCCCCGTTGCCGCCTGCAGTCCCGTCCGCACCGCCGCGCCTTTGCCCTGATTGTGCGGCTGAAAGATGATGACCATGCTAGGCTGCCCTTGCAACGTCTGGAGATAGTCACGGGTCCCATCGGTTGAGCCGTCATCAACGACGACAATCTCGCGCTCCAGATGCACGATTTCGGCACGGGCCTCTCCTGTCCAGATGGGAATATCCAGGGGGACGGCTTGAACGCGCGCCAGGATGGTGGCAATGGTCCCGATTTCATTGTAGGCAGGAACAATTACAGAAAGTTTAAGCATGGATATTCTCCCTGGTTAAACACAAACTCTTGCTGTCATTATACCCGGCTTCGGACAAGCGCAACCCGCCGGATTGCCCTCAGACGGCTTCAATTTTACAGACCGCAACGCCGGCGTAACTTCAGGGTTACTATGACCGGGAAGCCATGCGGACGCCTTGTAAGCCATTTTCTACCTGAAACGGAGGAATCTATGAGACTGTTACGTTCTGTGGTTTTGGGCCTGTTACTCCTGGGGTTGATGGCGCCCGTAAGCCGGGCGACGGCAGCTCCGGCCCCGCTGGACCTGAAAACCGACCTGAATCGGGATGGCGTTCCGGATGCCCTGGCTCAGGCCGTAGATGAAGTTGCTCGCGCCGCGGATAAGAAGGCCGCCATTCAGGCTCTGACCGCCCGTATCGCCTATCAGCCAGGCACCTATGCCCTGCAAAAAGAAGCTCAGACGCTCCACCGGAAACTGGCTTCGGCGCCCTCGCCAAAAGAAGCCCAGCGCATTCTGGCCCGCCTACGCGATGTGCACAGCCGCATGGAGCAGGACCCCGCTTATCGGACCACCCTGCAAGCTCTGGAAAAACTCTACGTGCAAAAGGGCTATCTGCCCCAACCAGCCGGCAGCGCCAGCGTCCAGGCCGTCAACTGGAGCGCCCTGCAACCCGGTGACGTGATGCTGATCCGCTCCGGCAAACTCCCCTGGATGAGCTTCGTGTATGCCATGTGGTACACGCACACGGGCAATTATCACGGCAGCAACCTGGTGTACGAGTCTAACCCCGATGGCGTCCGCCTCAAGCCGCTCAGCGACTGGCAGCAGAGCGGGCAATATGTGGGCCTGGCGCGCAATAACCGCAAAAGCGCCAGCCAGGTTCAGGGCGCCTTGACCTGGGCCGAAAATCGCTACGGCACGGATGGCCGCACCCCTTACAACTACTGGTTCCCCGACAAAACCACCGACAGCAAACTGTATTGCTCCCAACTCACCTGGAAGATTCACGGCTACCTGGGCGTGGACCTGGATAGCAACGCCTGGCAGTACCACCTGTGGCTTTCCCTGATGTGGGGGCCGTGGGTGATTCCCGCCGTAGCTTATCCCGCGGTCGCACCCGATGAGGTGAGCTACGACGGTGACATCACCATCTACAGCGAAAGCTGGAACTGAGTAACACCATGCATCAGCGTCCGCGACTTCCCTGGTGGATGTGGGTAGCCCTGCTGGGGGCGGGGCTACCCCTGCTCGTCGGCTGTAGCTCAGCCGCCACGTCCCTCCCGCTCCCGGCAGAACCGGGCTACCTTCTGGCAGGCACAGCCAGCTCCGAAGCAGGCACCCATCAACTGGCCCTTTTGGACGCCGGCCGTCTGGAGGCCCTGGCCGCAGCCCCCCTGATGACCCCGCAGGCCAGCGTCCCCTTACCCGCAGCGCGTATCCGCCGATTGCAACGCGGTCCTGATGGCCGCCTCTGGTTGGGCCTGAGCGGGGACTTCAGTCGGGATGACGACCGCGTGCTGGTCTACAGCCCGGATTTGCGCCTGCTGCAGACGCTCCGCCCCTGCACCAACCCTGACGCCGGCATCCATCTGGTTGGCGAACGGGTTTTCATCGTCTGCTCCGAGGACGGCTTCAAGGGTCGGGTTGTTGTGCTGGATAGCACGACCTACGCGCTGGTCGGCGCAATCCCCCTGAACCTGCCCGACGCGCCCGCGCTCCTGGTGGGCAGTGGCGCCGATGCCACGACTGTGCTCGTCAGCGCCATGACCACCGGCCCTGACCTCCAGCGCAGTTACGCGCACCTGTTCGTCATCAACGCCTCTACCCTGGAGCTACGGGCTTCCATCCCTTTGGGGGAGGAAACCGACGTGTGGACGATTCTTGCGGCCCAGGGGCGCTTTTACCTGCTCAATGCCGCCAGCGCCCGCGCTTCAGCCTCTCCCCGTCCCGACGTGCTGGTGTTTGACCCGAGCACATTCCAGATCGAGGCGCGGGCCCTTCCCCTGGCCTCACCGCTGTGGGGCGTCATCCGGGGCACCACGCTCTACACTTACCACCATCCTGGCTGGAACACCACCCGGCCCCAGCCCTGGCGCGGCCTTTCTCAGGTGGATATGGACACCTTCGAGGGCCAGAGCTGGCCTTTACCGGAGGAGTTCGATGCAGGGGCACTGGACGTGAGGGGAACAGCGCCGTGCCTGACTTACGCCAGCGCCTGGTCTCGCCCTGACGAACACGGACTGTATTGTCTTGATGAACGCGGAGAGCTACACCTGCGCGTAACCCTGCCCAACGCCTCCGGGGTCTGGCTGCCCTAACGCTGCGCCCGCCAGACGCGAAAACGCCCATCGTGATAAACCACTTCCGGGCGCGCGAAGCTTTCAGCCAGCCAGGTCTCATAGGGCAAAAAGGCGTTGGCCACCAGGAAGAGCTGACCGCCGGGACGCAGGCTCAGGGCCGCGTCGGTGATGAAGAGCTTGACTACCTCAAAGTCCACATCGTAACCGACGTGAAAGGGGGGATTGACGAGCACAACATCGAACGTGCCAGGGGTAACCCGTTCGGCCCCATACGAGAGCAGGACCTCCGCCCCGGCAAAACCATTGGCGCGCAGGGTACGTCGGGTCGCCTCGACAGCGCGAGCCGAAACATCCACCGCCGTCACCTGGGCCCCACGGCGCAGGGCTGCCAGAGAGACCAGGCCGGTACCACAGCCCAGCTCCAGCACGCGCTGCCCCGGAGCGACTTCCATACCGGCGATTAAGGCCGCAGCGCCATCGTCCAACCGCCTGGCGGCAAAAACTCCCGGACAACTTTCCAGAATAGCCGGCTTGCCATCCACACTCAGAGCGTCCTGGAACCATTCCACCTGGGGCACAGGATACTCCCCCGACGAACGTAGCGCCATGAAGGTGTGATAACCGCCCTTACGGGCCACGACGCCAGCCTGGCCGAAAAGGCGCTGGGCCAAAGCGAGGGCGCTGCGCACGCCCTCGCGGGTAGCCCCCGTAGCGTACAGGCGTCCGCCAGGCTGCAGGACAGCCGCTGCCAGGCGCAACAGTTCCTCCTGCAGCTCGGCGCCACGCGGCAGATGCAACACCACCAACGGGTAGCTTTCGGCCCTGGCCCAGGCAAAATCAGCGCTCACGTGTATGTCCGGCACGGGCATGGGCTGCGCACGGAAGGTAGCCTCCAGGCTCAGGGCCTCGGCCCGGCTATCTGTCGCACAGGTGACGTGCCCACCCTGCAGCGCTGCCCAAAGTGCGGTCTCCACCAGGCCCGCCCCCAGCACCAGAACGTCGGACTCCCGAACTCGCCGCACCGCGCGCACCAGGCCAGTGGTAGCCACGCGCGCATCCAGCACGCCCGGCAAACGCCATAAGTTCAAGCGTCCTTCCGGCAACAGCAAGGCCGCCTGGATCCAGGGCAGGCGCGTCTCCGGTGGAATTCGCTTTACCACAACCATACGGTAATCTCGGTGCCCTCCGGCAAAGGCGGATGCTGGGCGGGGATGGTGGTGAGACCGCTAGAGCGCACCAAGTTGAAAATCAGATTGGAAGCTCCCTCGACCGGCTCGGCCAGAAGGCCTTCAGGGCTTTCGTGCAGGCGGATGGGGACGAAGCGCTCGCGCTGGCCTGTTGGCCCCAGGCCGCGCATCAGACGGGCGCGCACCTCGCCCAGGCGCGGGGCCGTAGTACCCTGCAGATGGTACAGCAGAGGGCGCAGGAAGAGCCAGCTCGAAACGAGGGCCGAAACGGGATTCCCCGGTAAGCCGATGACGGGCTTACCGTTGCACAAAGCCAGGGTTGTCGGGCGCCCCGGCTGGATGGCGATGCCCCGTACCAGCACCCCCGGCTTCCCCAGAGTCTCAATGACCCGTGCGGTCAGGTCGCGGTCGCTCACCGACCCTCCCGCTGAAAGCACCAGAACATCGTTCACCTCCAAAATCGCCTGGGCTGTATCCAGCAGGGCCGAAAAATCATCGGGAATGATGCCATAACCCGTTGCTTCGGCGCCGTGAGCGCGCAGGAGCGCGGTGATGGAGGTGCTGTTGATGCCGCGCACCTGGTTGGGACCGGGCGTTTGTTTGGGCGGGACCAGTTCATCCCCTGTCGCCATAATCCCCACGCGCGGGCGCCGCGCCACCTGCACCTCCAGCACACCGTAAGCAGCCAGGCCTCCCAGCTCTTGCGGACGCAACAGATGGCCTGCGGCCATCACCACCTCGCCGGTCTGCACATCCGCCCCTACCGGGATGACGTTCTCCCCTGCTTCGACCGCGCGCAGAACTGTGACCGTCCCAGCCTCCGCGGAGCGGGTATCTTCCAGGATAACTACCGCATCCGCGCCTTCGGGGATCATGCCTCCCGTGTGAATCAACACCGCTTCGCCCGTTTCCACCCGCACCTCAGGCGCCATCCCCATAAACAACTCGCCCTTGACCTGCAAGGTTACCGGATGCTCCGGCGTCGCATCCCGCACGTCGGTCGCACGCACGGCATAGCCATCCATGCTCGAACGAGGAAATGCCGGTAAAGGATGCGGGGCCACAACGGCCTGGGCCAGGACTCGCCCCAGGCTTTTATGCCATGGGAGTTTCTCGACCCCTGTTGGGCCAGGGGGTATAGCCTCTATCCAACGTTTCCAGGCTTCTTCACGCGAAGTCAGTTTCCAGATGTGAACCATAGATGCCCTCGCAGTAGAATAGATGCCTTAATTATACTCGATTCGGTCAGGTTCACACAAAAACGCTGTGAAGGTTACGTTGAAATTAATATCGGATGGTATCTACCCACCTTTTCTGTCGTTTTACCCCCGATCTCCCCTAAAGGGGCGAGCAGGGGCCTTAAAGATAGGTTTTG
>DAOTZR010000246.1:0-5300 GCA_034434315.1 Anaerolineae bacterium | reverse complement strand
GCGCGGGGTGTAGAACTCGCCGGCGCTCTGCCCCTGCCCCTCGGCGAATTTGCGCAGCAGGTACTCGTAGGCCCGGCCCAGGATGTCCGGCTCGGCGTCGTCCAGCCCCAGCCGGTGCCGGGAAAGCACCTCCACGAGTGCAGCCAGATGGTCATCCGAGATGATACGCTGCCCGGCGGTAGTCGCGTTGAAATCCACCCCGTCAATCACCCCGGCCAGGCGCGGGTTCTCGCGCGCCACGGCGCGCACCGCGTCGGTGAGGAACTGGCCCAGGCCGGCCTTGCCGTGGGTGCGGATGGCCTCCCAGTGGGCGTTTTCGGGGATGTAAAAGCGCACCGAGCCGCGGCCGTTGGCGATGATGTCGCGGCTGCGCTCATCCTCGACGATCCGCTCGGCCACCTGGCGGCTGTTATATTCGGTCGCCAGGCGGTTCATCTCGTCTTCAAAGACATCCGAAAGGCGTTTGAGAAAGACCAGCGGCAGGATGTAATCCTTGAACTTGGGGGCATCCAGCGGCCCGCGGATGGCGCAGGCCGCCTCCCAAAGCCAGGTTTCCAGAGTGGTGATATCGAGCTGATTCATGGCTTGTCCCTCTAGATTGGAAAGATGGATGCCGGAGTATATCCCCGGCCTGGACGTTTTTGCGGCGATCTGGGGATTCCCTGGTCAGGAAAACCCTGAAGCCGCGCGAATCCAATTTTGCTCAAGTTTACCATCAAAATCCACGCCGGCAACGCCGCTCAGGCCGAAGTGGGGGGAGTGAAGCGGCTCTGTGGTATAATCTCCCATATGAAAGAAATCTGGTTACGGCTGGGACTGGCCTTATGCGTAGCGGGGAGCGGTTTGTATCTGGCGCTACACGGGATTCAAGGGGCAGAACTGCGGGCCGTTGTACCAACGGTGCACGGTGGCTGGTTGCTGATAACCCTGGGTATGCTGGTCCTGGCGCTTATGACGCGAGCCTGGCGTCTGCGGCTCCTGTGTGAAGGGCGTCTGGCTTTAGGCGAAGCCTGCGGCATCCAATGCGCCGGCTATGCCCTCAGCAACCTGCTCCCTCTGCGCGCCGGCGATCCGGGCCGCGCTTTGCTGCTGAGCTGGCGCACCGGCCAACCCTTGCTGGAAACCCTGGCTATCGTGGGGCTGGAGCGCGTGCTGGATCTGCTGGCCATAATGCTTCTGGTGAGCCTCACCCTGCCGGCTTTGCCGACCCTGGCGGGGCAGGTGACGCCGGCCCTGGGATGGCTGGTATCCCTGGGCTTGCTCATCCTGTTGGGCCTTTTGGCCTGGGTTGATGTGCCCTTGCCGGCCCCGCTGGCGCGCTTCTGGGCGCAGATCCGTGCCGGGCTGCGCATCCTGCGCGAGGCGCGCCGCGGCACGGAGGTCGTAGGGCTCACCCTGTTGATCTGGCTGGAAACGGCCGCGTATTTCTACCTGGGCCTGCTGGCCTTCGTCCCCGGCGCACCGTTGATCAGCGGCCCGCTGGTGACCTGGGCGACGGCTCTGGGCATTGCGACGCCGGTACCGGGGGGCATCGGCCCCTATCACGCCGCCATCCGCCTGGCCCTCACGCGCGGTCTGGGCGTGGCAGATGTGCGCGCTGTGGGCTACGCCCTGGTGATTCATGCCCTGCAATACCTGGGGACCACCCTGCCGGGCATTGCCTTCATCAGCTTTTCTGGATTAACCTGGCGCCGCCTGACGCGGGTCGGCGCTGGCGGCAACATGTGAACGAGAAACGAGGAGGCCCATGCGCATCGTTATTACGGGAGGAGCGGGATTTATCGGCTCAAACTATGCCGCGCGCTTGCTGGCACGCGGCGCGGATGTAGTGATCTACGATAACCTGTCCCGGCGGGGGGCGGAGGCTAACCTGGACTGGTTGCGCGCCACCTATGGCCCGCGCGCCTTTGGCTTTGTGCAGGGCGACGTGCGCGATGCGGCCTTGCTTACGGCCACCCTGCGCGATGCCGATGCCGTTGTACACTTGGCAGCGCAGGTCGCTGTGACCACGTCCGTGCTGCGTCCGCGGGAGGATTTTGACATCAACGCCCTGGGTACCTTCAACGTCCTGGAAGCGGCCCGTCTTTCGGGCCGTCAGCCGGTCGTCATTTACGCCTCAACCAACAAAGTCTATGGGGGGATGGAGGACGTGCCGGTGGTGGAGGAGGCCACACGCTGGCGTTACGCTGACCTGCCCGCTGGCTGTCCGGAGACCCAGCCCCTCGACTTCCACTCCCCCTACGGATGCAGCAAGGGCACGGGTGACCAGTACGTCCGCGACTATGCGCGCATCTACGGCCTGAAGACGGTCGTCTTCCGGCAATCCTGCATCTACGGTCCGCGCCAGTTCGGCATCGAAGACCAGGGGTGGGTGGCCTGGTTCGTCATCGCTGCCGTCCTGGGACGCCCTATTACCATTTACGGGGATGGCAAACAAATCCGCGACCTGCTTTACATCACCGACCTCCTCGACGCCTACGACATCGCCCTGGAGCGGGGCGCGGAGCTGGCCGGGCAGGTCTACAACCTGGGTGGGGGCATGGCCAATGCCCTCTCCATTTGGGCGGAGTTCGGCCCGCTGCTGGAGGAGCTGCTCGGTCACCCCATTCCGGTCAGGTGGGGGGATTGGCGACCTGGGGACCAGCGCGTCTACATCTCAGACATTCGGAAAGCGCAACAGGAACTGGGTTGGACGCCGCGCGTCTCCGTCCGTGAGGGCGTGCGGCGCCTGGTAGCCTGGGTCCAGGAGAACCGCGCGCTGTTTACCGCTTGAGGAGGCCTATGCGTATCCTGATCGCTCTAACCTATTACCGCCCGCACGTCAGCGGCTTGACCATCTACGTCGAGCGCCTGGCGCAGGCTTTGGCGCGTCGGGGACATGCCGTCACGATCCTGACCTCGCACTTCCAACGCGATTTGCCCTATGAGGAGACCCGGAACGGCGTGCGCATCGTCCGCGCGCCTGTGTTATTCCGCATCAGCAAGGGCGTGATCATGCCCACCATTGGCCTGCTGGCTACCCGGCTGACGCTGGAGTCCGACGTTATCAGCGTGCACCTGCCGCAATTTGACGCAGCCGGCATCGCCCTGCGCGGACGGCTGTTCAAAAAACCCACCGTGCTCACCTATCACTGCGATCTGCTGATGCCGCCCGGCCTGTTCAACCGCGCCGCCAATCTGGCTGTTGACCTGGCCAACCTGGCTGCGGGCCGGCTTGCCGATCGCATCGTCTCTTACACCGAGGATTTTGCCGCGCATTCGCCCTACCTGCAGCGCTTTGCTGACAAACTGGAGATTATCCCCCCGCCGGTAGAATTGCCTGAAGTGGGAGCGGGCGGCATAGCTGCTTTCCGTAAGATGCACAATCCCCAGGATCAGCATCCGATCATTGGCATGGCAGCGCGGTTTGCTTCGGAAAAGGGCGTGGAAGTGCTGCTGGAGGCCTTCCCGCGGATTCTGGAGCGCTACCCGCAGGCGCGCATCCTGTATGCCGGCCAGTTTAAGGACGTGTTGGGGGAAGAGGCCTATTTCCAACGTTTGTGGCCCATCATTCAGCACTACAAAGAAGAAGGGCGCTGGAAATTCCTGGGCGTCCTCGATGCGCAACAAATGGCGGCGTTTTTCCCGAACCTGGACGTGCTGGTCGTTCCCAGCCTGAACTCCACCGAGTCCTTTGGCCTGGTGCAAATCGAAGCCATGTTATGCGGCACTCCCTGTGTGGCGAGCGACCTGCCCGGCGTGCGGCAACCGGTTTTGCAAACCGGGATGGGGGAAATCGCTCCCGTCGGGGATGCGGAAGGCCTGGCGCAGGCCATCCTGCGCGTTCTGGATCAACGCAGCGCCTATCTCCGTCCCCGCGAGGAGATTGCCGCGCGCTATGCTCCCGACGCGATTGCTGCCAGCTACGAGGCCCTGTTTACCCGGCTGCTGCCGGCCTAGTGTTTTGTTAGATTGGATTTTGCTGTTGTTAATGCTTATAGTTCTGGGAGTTTACAGGCGCTGACTTTAGCCCTCGTCGCTCCCCCAACCCCCTCTCCTCTCCCAATTTTGGAAGGTGAGGGAGCAGGGGGTGAGGTGAGGGGGCCTTTACTCCCTCACAGGGGTGAGTGGGATTGGCTGCAAAGCGTAAGATTTGGCTTAACCAGGCACTGGTACTTCACCACGCTGATTTTCGGCGCTGGGCCTCTGACCGGGGCTGGGCAGTTTCGGCACGCTGTGGCGCAGGATTTATCCCGCGCCACAGAACAGGATAAATCCTGTTCCACAAAATTACAAGGCTGTTTCATAACGCCAGAATTCTATGGGGTCAAGTACCAGTCACCGGACGCGCCGACCTCCGGTTGGCATTGGTCGGCACCGGCACAAAAATGACCCTGTTACAGGTAAGCAGGTACACTAAATGCCTAAGGAGGAAACCATGGCGCAGCAAGGCTTGTACTTTGATGAGATCGAACTCAACACGCCCGTGGAGACGATGGCGCGCACCATCACGGAGGCCGACATCATGTTGTTTGCCGGCCTGACGGGGGATTACAACCCCATCCACACCGACGCGGTCTTTGCCGCCCAGCAGCCCTTTGGCGAGCGCATCGCTCACGGCCTGCTGATTGTCTCCATCGTCAGCGGCCTGGCCTATCGTCTGGGGCTCCTCGAAGGGACGGCGGACGCCCTGACCGGGGTGGAGTGGAAATTCCGTGGCCCGGTCAAAATCGGCGATACCATCCGTGCCCGCCTGGTAGCCAGCAAAAAGCGCGCTTTGCCGGGGCACAGTGGCGGTCTGGTTACGTTTGATGTGACGGTTTTGAATCAGCGGGATGAAGAGGTCCAGAAGGGAAGCTGGACGGTGGTGGTGCGCGGGCGGGAATGAAACCCGTTGTGCGAGGAAATGAGGGACTAAGGGGCTTTGGGGGCCGCCAGGTCATACCGGCGATTGACTTCGGGAGTGATACCTGAGGAGCGCTTTCCGGCGCGCCATAACCCCTTGTGCGTATTACCGTGAGAGCAGGAAGAGGGAGGTTGTATGAAACAGGCCTGGTCCGATGATCCGGAGGAACCTTTGCGTCCATCCCAGGAGGAGCCAACCCCGGCATCCCCGCAGCCGGCGCGCCCCTATAAGCCGGTCGAATTTTTTGAGCCGCCCGCTGCGAAGCCGGAATCTGTGCCCGATGCGGATCCCCATCAACCCCAACAGCCGCCCGCCGCGGAACCGACCCGGCGCCTGCCCACGCAGCCGCCCGCCGCGGAACCGACCCGGCGCCTGCCCACGCAGCCGCCTGCCGCGGAACCGACCCGGCGCCTGC
>DAOTZR010000245.1:0-13470 GCA_034434315.1 Anaerolineae bacterium | reverse complement strand
CGGGAACACCATAAGCGCCCCAACTGTAGGGGCTGGTGGTGAATCCGCTGTTCCCATACACCCCGCCCCCCATGGAGCTATACACCGTAGCCGAAACCAGGAAAGTATGGCTGGGGTCGAATACGTCAATCCACGCGGCCCGTCCTGGCGGGTAGTCGAAAGCGATTGTGTCTTGCGTCAGATCCACGTGCAACGCGACGTCCTCGTCCCAGAAATAACGATGGAAGAGCACCGGCACTCCATCATAGATGCGGGAGTAATCCACATGCCCGCCCGTTCCCTTGGGGAAATGCAGCGCGTCAAAGTGATAAGCGCCGGTCGCCCGGGTCGCGCTGCGAAACTCGGCCTGGCTGGTATCGAACCACAGGCGAACAGATTCGTAGCTGCTGCCACCGATCAGGCCGTCTACCTGGGCAACAAGACGATCTGCTTCTACCGAGAAAGGATCGGGGACCGTAACCACGACCGGCGCCCAGCCATCACCGGCGGTCACGGTAAAGACATCACCCGGCTCAATCCCCTCAGGCATCCAGAAGGACCAGGATCCATCGTCCCATGGGTTAAGATAAAAAACGCTGCCACTTGCGGTGGTCAACCACACAAGTTGAGGAACATCATTCCGAATCTGCCCCTGAATTAACCCGTCGGGGTTTCCGACATCAACATCCATCCAGAGCAGCTCGGATTCGCCATGGGTTTCCAGGACATAGCTGTTATCCAGAGGATGGGTATCCGGCTCTGTACTGGCTATGGTCACGGTGTTGGTCAGAATTGTTCCCAGCAAATCGTACGGAAAGGCAAAATTGAGCATCAGCTCCCCTTGCTCTGCCGGTTCCAATGGGACTGTGCGGATACAGGTCACCGTGCGAGTGGATGAGTTTTCAGAGCATTCGAAGGTGGATGTGGGATCATAAATATATAGATAGGTCAGGCCGGGCGGATAAACATCCGTCACCGTGATAACCGATGCTGCACCATTGCCCAGGTTCATGTAATGCGCCCTGTACTCCAGGCTGGTTGTGCTCCAACGCAGTGCCTCCTTGATGACACGTAAATTAACCCCCGGAGCCTGGACTGGCTCACTCCAGGAAGCCGTATTGTTCTGCAACAACCATTCGCCCGGCAAAGCCGTAATGCTGGCCTGATTGGTCAGCACAGTTCCCGGCAAAACGCCGGCGCCAATCTTAACGCGAATCCCGATAGCGCCTCCCTGCCCCACCGGGAGCCTGGGGATGACCCACACCAAGTTTTGTCCCATCACACTGGTGGGAGGTAAGGGCTGGCCGGTATCCCCATCCCATGCATCCACAAAAGTCATGCCTGCGGGAAGCGTATCGGTAACAACGATGTTAGATGCGCCTACGTTGCCCCGGTTATAGTAACGGATCTGGTATTCCACTTCACCATTGGGGACAAATATCCCGCCCAGCAGATGTTTTTCCACCTGCAAATCAGCAAAGCCGGAACTGACATACTGATTTAACCACACCTCATTATTCAGCGCTGTCTCATCATACGTGGAGGTCATCACGACGTGCGTGGCCAATTCCTCCCCCGGATACGCCCCTCCCGCCACCAGCGCCAGCAATTCAAAACTGACGCACTCCTGAAGCTCAGCGTACCCGCCAACGCCGGGATAGGTCACCACCAGGCGGGAGGATGTCCGTGATGCCTCCATCCAACCGGGGACAAGGGCATACCAGTCCAGTAAAGTCAGATGCGCCGGTAACTGCGTTTCCACCTGAACCTGACTGCTACAGGCCGGGCCACTATTGCATACCCTTACCCGATAAGGCACGATGGCCCCCATGGCTGGATACCGTTCAGCGGTCTCTACCGTCACCTCCAGGTCAGTGGCATTTTCAACCACCCACTCGGTCAGCACCATCTGATTGTTGTCCGGATTCACATCCGAAAATGCGCCCCCCAAGGTGAATGTTGCTTCCAGCGGGCTTTCCAGAGCAACTTCACCGACCGTGAAGAACAGAAAGAAGCTCTGCTCGCTATAGGGGGGCACATCGCCCAAAGCCAGGATTAGTTGCGGACTGAGGGTCACCAGCGTGTAGACGCCGGTATGGCTGAAGTAACTCAATGGGGCGGGATAGGTCACAGTCAACAAGCCCCCCGAAGCTATGGAGTCACTATCGTTATAAAAATTGACCCTGTAAACCATCGTTGAGAAAGGCGCTGGCGCCCCCAATGGTGTAACCTCAAGCCGGAGATCCACCTCCCCACTCCCCCCCAGAGGGTCAGGCCGATCTTCTAGAGGCAAAGCCAACACCCGCTCTCCAGGCCAGGCGCGTGGAGAAGGTGCGCCACGTTCGGGAGGACTCACTGCGGCGCGGGTGATCCCCACAACGATAAACAGCAACAGCACAACAACGAAGAGGTTTACCCATAAGCGTTTCATAGTTCAGCTCCTTTCCTTGAACTAAAAACCATCTAAATAGGATAATTTCAGTTTAGCACAGAAAAGGGCTTTTGAATGCCTGACTTTATCCGATACCCATATGTTTTTGAGGCGCTAAAGGACCAGGCGAGCAGGTGGATCTCGTCGCCGGGTTCATTCTGAAAGAATGACGAGGTGAGCTTGTCCCCATATTCTGAGCTCCGGCTCTATTTTTATAAAGATTTTATCTAAAAAACTTGACGCACGGTTTGAGATATGTTATAATGGCAAGTGTAATTGTCTGGCGGAGGCGAAAATGTTACGGGTAGACCTCTCGACCCTGATGCATGCACCAACAGGAACCCGAGAATACGCAGAAGTAAACATCAGTGACTTAGAGCTAGAGGACCTGCATCTCAAGGACCTCCGCGGACAGCTTCTCCTTACCCGTGTTACGCAGGGCATCCTGGTTAAAGGGACGCTAAATGCTCAGGCTGAGGTCGAGTGCATACGTTGCCTCGACCTGTTTTTTACTCCCATCACCCTCGAACTGGATCACCTGATTCGCAATCCTGGTACTCCGCTCTCAGATGAATTTCCGGTGCATCTAACCGGAGATGGTTGGGCTATCCTGGATCCCATCCTGCGCGAAAGCGCCTGGCTCGCCATTCCAGCTTACCCCCTGTGCCATCCCGATTGTCCGGGGCTATGTCCGGTATGCGGCGGGCATTTGGGACGGGGGGAGTGTACATGTCCGCCAGAGAACCACCAATCCATGTCGTAAGGGCATTTAAGGAGAACCGGTTATGGAAGTCATTATCAATGAATTGCTCGAAAAAGCCGAAGTCCAGGGGTATCTGACCCTTAGCGATGTTCTGGAAGCCCTTGAAGAGGATGATGGGAACGACGAGGGAGACCTTAAGCTGAAATGGCTTCTGGCGCGTCTGCGGCGAGCCGGCATTGATATAGATAGCACCAGCGTGGTGGAAAAGGAGCCCGATTCGACTTTTCCAGAATTGTTGGCCGTGGAAGAAGACGACGACGGTGACGCCCCCGAACAAGACTACGATGCGGATGCCTTTGATTCAGAGGGTGTTGAGGAGGAAGAGACTTTCTTCGAAGAGGATTACACCCTGGATGGCATTGAAGTAGACGATACCGTTGCGCTTTATCTGCGCGAAATGGCCCGCGTCCCCCTTCTGAGCAACGAGGAAGAGCTGGAAATCGCCCGCAAAATTGAACTGGGCCGCGCTGCCTATCAGGCTTTGCGCAATAACGGGCACGATCCCGAAGAGCGCCAGCGCCTGCAGCAGCTCATCGAAGAGGGCCAGGAAGCGCGCGACCACCTGATCCGGGCCAATACCCGCCTGGTCGTCAGCATCGCCAAGCGCTACATCGGGCGCGGGGTCCCCTTCCTTGACCTGATCCAGGAGGGCAACCTGGGCCTGATGAAGGCCGTGGAAAAGTTTGAATACCAGCGCGGCTATCGCTTCAGCACCTATGCCACCTGGTGGATCCGTCAAACCATCAGCCGCGCCATCGCCGACCAGGGTCGCACCATCCGCGTCCCCGTGCACATGAGCGACCGCATCCGCCGACTGTATCGCCGGGCGCAGGAAATCGAACAGGAGCGCGGCATTCAGCCCACCCCGGAAGAATTGGCGGAAGACCTGGACATCGAACCGCGCAAGGTCCAGTGGATGATGCGCGTCTCCTGGCAGCCCCTCAGCCTGGAACATCCCGTCGGCGAGGATGATGATAGCGAGCTGGGTAGCTTCATCGAAGACGACCATACCCCCACCCCGCCGGAAATTACCTACCAGGAGCTCCTGCGCGAAAAGCTGGAAGAAGCTATGTCCACCCTTAGCCCGCGGGAAGTGCGCATTTTGCGGATGCGGTTCGGCCTGCAGAATGGACGCAGTTACACCCTGGAGGAGGTCGGGCGCAAATTCGGCCTGACCCGCGAACGCATCCGCCAGATCGAAGGCCAGGCCCTGCGCCGCCTGCGCCATCCCAGCCGCAGCCGCGAGCTGCGCGACTATCTGTCCCGATGAGCCAGAACTATGACGTTGGGTAACCTGATCATGATGATGTGCACCTTCCCCCCGCCTCACAGGAGCGAGGCCTGCTGAGGAAGTCGGGGGGATAACCCCGTTGCCTCGCGCAACGGGGTTTTTGTTTGCCTGCTTGACAGCTCTCTCAGACCTATTAAAATTAAAACTTATCTTATTAAAGGGGGTACACCATGAAAACTATTCTGGTGGCCGTAGCCTGGCCTTATGCTAACGGAGATTTACACGTAGGCCATCTGGCCGGGGCTTACCTGCCGGCGGATATTTTCGCCCGGTATCACCGCCTGGCAGGTAACCGGGTCCTGATGGTTTCTGGCTCGGACTCGCACGGAACGCCCATTACCGTGACGGCGGAAAAAGAGGGGGTTTCGCCCCGCGCAGTCTTCGAGCGCTATCACCGCCGTTTCGTGGAAACCCAACAGCGCCTGGGCATCAGTTACGATCTGTTCACGCACACCGACACGGGCAACCATCACCGCGTGGCCAGTGATATGTTCCTGCGTCTGTGGGAACGGGGCTACATCTACACCGAAACTCAACGTCTGTTTTATTCGGAAGCACTCCAGCGTTTCCTGGCTGATCGCTATGTTGAGGGCACCTGCCCTTACTGCGGGTATACCGAGGCGCGCGGAGATCAATGCGACCAGTGCGGACGCACTTACGATGCCCTGGAACTCATCCATCCCCGCAGCAAACTTGACGGTACTACGCCGGTCATCCGCGAAACCGAGCATTTCTTCCTCGACCTGGGCAAGCTGGAGCCGGAGATACTGGCTTATCTGGGCCAGGGTAAAGCCCATTGGCGCCCCAACGTCCTGACCTTCTCGCGCAATTACGTCAAGGGTGGATTGCGCGGTCGCCCCATCACCCGCGACCTGGAATGGGGCATTCCCGTCCCCCTGCCCGGCTATGAGCACAAGCGCCTTTACGTCTGGTTCGAGGCGGTCATCGGTTATCTTTCGGCCTCTATCGAGTGGGCCCAACGCTGGAGCGATGCCCAGGCCTGGAAAGCCTGGTGGTATGACCCGACAGCCGAAACCTTCTACTTCATCGGCAAGGACAACATTCCCTTCCATACCGTTATCTGGCCGGCGGAACTGATCGGTGCGCAGCAGCTCTACGCCGACGATCCGGCCCAGCGCTTTAACCTGCCCTACGATGTGCCAGCCAATGAATTCATGAACATCGAGGGTGCGCAGGCTTCCAAGAGCCGGGGCTGGGCCATCTGGCTGCCTGTGCTGCTGGAAAACTATCACCCCGATGCGATTCGTTTCTACATTGCTTCGGTCCTGCCCGAAACCAACGATTCGGATTTCTCCTGGGATGACTTTGTGCGCGCCAACAACGGCGAGCTGGTAGCTACCTGGGGTAACCTGGTCCATCGCGTCCTCTCCTTCACCGTCAAACACTTCGGGGCTGTGCCGGACCCCGGCGAGCTGGATGAGACCGATCGTGCCCTGCTGGCCGCCGCCGAAAAGGCCTTTGAGACTGTCGGACAGCGCCTCGCGGCTGTCCAGTTGCGCGCCGCGCTGGGCGAAGCCCTGGCTCTGGCCCGCGAGGCCAATCGCTATCTGGAAGTCAAATCCCCCTGGTTCCAGATTAAGACCGACCGCGCTGCTGCCGGCACCAGCCTCTACGTGGCCCTGCAGGCCATCAACGCGTTGAAGGTGCTGCTCGCGCCCTTCCTGCCCTTCTCCGCCGAAACGCTCCATCGTCTGCTGGGCTACGAGGCCCCGCTTTTCGGCGAGTTGCGCATTGAGGAAGTTGCGGATGCCGACGGGAAGCGCTACCCCGTGCTCCATTACGACGACGCGGGCGCTCAGGGCCGCTGGGCTTTTGAGACGTTGCCCGCCGGACGGCCCCTGCAAAAGCCTGAACCCCTCTTCACCAAACTGGATGAAGCCGTGATTGAGGAGGAGCGCAAGCGCCTGGAAGCGCAAAGCAAGGCCCGGAGCAGCAGCCAGAACTAAATGGCTCAGGCCCCGTCCGGTGCGGGGCCTGAGTGACGGTTGATGAAAGCCTTAAGGGAGG
Organism: Anaerolineae bacterium; assembly: GCA_034434315.1. Classification (GTDB taxonomy): domain Bacteria; phylum Chloroflexota; class Anaerolineae; order B4-G1; family SLSP01; genus DAOTZR01. The sequence continues at coordinate 6,978 of DAOTZR010000245.1, read as the reverse complement.
AAATGGCATGTCTAACGCTTATCTGGAGGCCATCCATCGGGGATGGGTCATCTTCGACGGGGCCATGGGCACGGAACTCCAAAAACTCAATCTGCCCGCCGATGCCTTCGGTGGCAGCGCCTGGCAGGGTCTGGGCGAAGCGCTGGTGCTCCATAGCCCGGACGTCATCGAGCAGGTTCACCATAGTTACCTGGCCGTAGGCGCCCAGGTCATCGAAACGGCCACCTTTCGCGCCAATCGTGTGGCCCTACACGAATTTGGACTGGCCTCGCGCCTGTACGAAATTAACCTGCGCGCAGCGCAAATCGCCCGGCGCGCCGCGGATCGCTTCGCCGCCGAAACCGGCCTGCCGCGCTTCGTCGCCGGGTCCATGGGGCCTACTGGACAATTGCCTTCCCTGGATGACCCGGAGCTTTCACGCCTGAGCTTTGCGGAACTGAGCACAGTTTACGCTGAACAGGCCGAGGCGCTCATCGCCGGCGGGGTGGATCTGCTCCTGCTGGAGACGCATCAGGACCTGCTGGAGGTTAAGGCGGCCATTCAGGGCCTCACCCGCGCCATCGCCCAGGCCGGTCGCCCGGTCGCCCTGCAGGTTCAGGTCACCCTGGACCACACCGGACGCATGTTGACCGGACCGGACATCGAAGCCGTGGTGGCAACCCTGAGCGCCCTGCCGGTTGATGTGATCGGCATCAACTGCTCAACCGGGCCGGAGGAGATGCGCGAAAGTGTGCGGCGCCTGGTGGCTCTGTCCCCGCGCCCTGTTTCCGTCCTGCCCAACGCCGGCATGCCCTGCAACGAGGACGGGTGTACCCTCTACAAGCTGGGGCCGGAGGACTTTGCCCGCACGCTGGCTGAATTCGTCCAGATGGGGGTGCGCATCGTCGGCGGGTGCTGTGGCACGGGACCGGCGCACATCGCGGCCCTGGTCGCTGCCGTGAGCTCCCTTCCCCTGCCCCCTACCCCGCAGTGGAGCGCGCAGCCGATTCCCTATCTGGCCAGCAACCTTAGCGCCATGAACCTGCATCAGGAACCGCGCCCCTTGCTCATCGGGGAACGCATCAACACCCAGGGCAGTAAACAAGCGCGCGAAATCATCCTGGCCGAACGCTACGACGCCGTGACCGGCCTGGCCGAGCAGCAAGTCGCCAGTGGCGCCCATGTGCTGGATGTGTGCGTGGCGCTCACCGAACGCGCCGACGAGGCCGAAACCATGCGCAAAGTGGTCAAGCGCCTGAGCCTGAGCGCCCCCCTTCCCCTTGCCTTCGACACCACCGTCCCGGAGGTGATGCAGGCCGCCCTGGAGACCTATCCGGGACGCGCCATCCTTAACTCCGTGCACCTGGAAGGCGGCGAAGTGCGCGCGCGCCGTATTCTGGAGCTGGCCAAAACGTTCGGCGCGGCAGTCATCGCCCTCACCATTGATGAACAGGGCATGGCGCGCACGGTAGAGCGCAAACTGGAGGTGGCGCGTCGGCTCTATCATCTGGCCGTAGATGAGATTGGGTTACCGCCTCACGCCCTGATTTTCGATCCCCTCACCTTTACCCTGGCGACCGGCGATCCGGCCAGCGCCGACGCAGCGCATGAGACGCTGCGCGCTATCCCGGCCATCAAGCAGGCCTTGCCCGGTGTGCTCACCAACCTGGGCGTGAGCAACGTCTCCTACGGCCTCAAGCCCCCGGCCCGGCGCGTGCTCAACAGCGTTTTCCTGTATCACGCCGTTGAAGCCGGGCTAGACGTAGCGATCGTCAATCCGGCGCAGATCACCCCCTACGCCGACCTGCCCGCCGAGGTGCGCACTCTGGCCGATGACCTGATCTTCAACCGCCGGCCAGACGCGCTACCGCGTTTTATCGCCTGGTTTGCCGGCCAGGACGAAGCCGCTGCAGGCCCGGTAGAAGCAGCAGCCGATCCCAGGCAGCAGCTCTACGCCGCCATCCTGCGCCGCCGCCGCGAGGGAGTCGAAGCCCTCGTCGAGGCCTGCCTGCAGGAGATGAGCGCTCTGGAGATTCTCAACGGGGTGCTTTTACCGGCTATGAAGGAAGTAGGGGATCGGTTTGGCGCGGGCGAGCTGATTTTGCCCTTTGTCCTGCAGGCCGCGGAGGTGATGCGCGCCGCTGTAACGCATCTGGAGCCGTACCTCCCGCGCCAGGCGGGGAGCAGCAAGGGCACGCTGGTCCTGGCCACCGTCTTCGGTGATGTGCATGACATTGGCAAAAACCTGGTCAAGACCATCCTGGTCAACAACGGCTATACGGTCTATGACCTGGGTAAACAGGTTCCAGTTCACGCAATTGTGGACAAAGCCGTGGAAGTCCAGGCCGACGCCATTGGCCTTTCGGCCCTGCTGGTTGCCACCAGTGCACAGATGCGCCTGTGCGTGGAAGAACTGCGACGTCGCGGCCTGACCCTGCCGGTCCTCGTAGGCGGTGCCGCCATCAACCCGTCTTTCGCGCAGCGCATCGGCGCCGATTACGCTGGAGGGGTGTACTACTGTAAGGATGCTTTTGACGCCCTGCACGTTCTGGAGGAACGCCTTGAGCCCACGTCTGGAGATTCCGCTCGCTGAGGTATGGCCCCTGCTGGATCGTCAGGCCCTGTATCGCGTGAGCTGGGGCGCACGGGGCCTGACCGGTCCGGCCTGGGACGCGCTGGTCCAGGAATTTGACGCGCGCCTGGCGGCGATGCAGGCCGAAGCCGCAGCTTACCTGCGCCCCATGGGCGTGTACGACCTCTTCCCGGCGCACGGCAGCGGCAACGCCATCATCCTTTACGCTGATGCTGCGGCCACACAGGAACTGGCGCGTTTTGAGTTTCCCCGGCAGAGCCGCGGCCAGCGCCTGTGTCTGGCGGATTACGTTCCCGCGCCCCCACAGCCGCCTGAGGTGATTGGTTTGCAGGTAGTCAGCGTTGGGCCGGGTGCGACGGAGCGCTATCAGGCGTTAGAGGCAGCGGGCGAATACAGCGAAGCCTACTTCGTGCACGGTTTGGCGGCGCAGGTCACCGAGGCCGCTGCCGAATGGCTGCACCGATATCTGAACGCCCGGCTGGGGCTGGCCCCCGACGTGGGCAAACGCTACTCCTGGGGCTATCCCCCCTGCCCCGATGTACGCCAGCATCGCCTCGTGTGGGCCTTGCTGGACGTCGAAGCGCAACTGGGCCTGCGCCTCACCGAGGCCGGGCAAATCATGCCGGAGCATAGTACGGCAGCTCTGGTTATTCCCAATCCAGAGGCGACCTACTTCGCCATGATGTAAATCTGTAGGGGTACGGCCTGCCGTACCCCTACAAGCGGGGTGCCCGCGGCGCCGGGCGTCGGCCTGTGCCGACGCATGACCCGGTCGGTGTAGGCCGACCATTGGCCGCAGGCCCAACGCGGTGATTTCAATCACTGCATCAGCGCCGGGCTTGTTCTTCCCCCTCCCATTCGGCTACCCAGCCGTTACCTGATTAAACTCTTAACGGTCATCACCCTGTTCTACGGGCCTGCAATCACGCCGACTGTAGAAACGGGAGCGGTTAATTCCCTCTGTGCGAGAAGAAACCGGGCCGTTCCGATGTGCGCTGAAGCGTTCAGTCGGCCAGCCGTCCGCCAAACCGTCAAACTCCCCCCTTCTTGGCAAAAATCCAGGCTGCGTTACAATCATCGCATACACAGGAGACCCTGCTGGGACAAAAACGTATCCTCAGGGGAGGAGAGGGCTATGCACACACTATTGAATCCTTATACCCTGATACTGTGGATGGTGGGACTATTCAATCTTTACCTCGTAGCCCGGTTGACTCAGCACAGGCGCTATGCCGCTGCGCGCTTAATGGGGCTTGTTCAACTGGCTGCCGCCATCTGGGCTTTCAGCTATGCGAACGAGCTTGCCAGTACCACCTTGCTCGGCAAACTCATCTGGGCTTCCCTGGCCTACCTGGGAACTTCTATCATCGGCCCGCTCTATGTCCTGGCGATAGCCCATTACCTCTACCCCTCCTTCAACCTCAAAAAGAACCATGTGCGCCTGCTTTGGGGCCTGTTCATCGGGGTCAATCTTCTGGTCTGGACCAATTCCCTGCATCACCTGGTATGGACCAGATTCGAACTCCAGCCCTGGCAAAAGCTCATCATGCTGATCAGGGTCCCCGGCCCCCTCTATTACATTTTTTCGGGCTACACGTACCTGTCCATGGCCCTCAGCCTGTATCTGCTGCTGAACGCCTGGAACAAGGTACCACTGCAACGCCGTCAACGCCTGGGTTGGGTCATCGCGGCTGTCATTATCCCTTCAACGCTAAGCATTCTGGCCCCGCTTGCCAGCCGGGCAGCGCGCATCAACCTTAACCTCACCCCCTTCAGTTCCGCCTTCGCCGGGCTGGCCCTGACCTGGGCCATGTTCCGTTACACCCTGGAACCTATCCTGCTCATTGCCCGCGACACCGTCCTGGATGCCATGCGCGATGGCACCATTGTCCTGGATCGCAAAGGCTATATCGTGGATCTGAACCAGGCCGCCGAGGCGATCCTGAATGTCCGCCTGGCTGAGGCGCGTGGTGTGGAATTGACGGCCCTCCTCGCCAAACGGGAAGACCTGATCCAGCGCCGGAGTAGGGATGGGGGCCAGCTTGCCGAAATCCTGGTTCCCGGACCTCAGAATCGAATTTACGAAGTGCACATCACTCCCATCAAACGCCATCGCGAGGAGCTTGTCGGTCAGCTTATACTCCTGCGCGATGTGACCGAACAACGCCGGGCCGAAGCCGAGGCGATGGCTCAGCGGCACTACCTGGAACAACAAAACCTGCAACTGCTCAAGCTATCGCGCGCTATCGAACAGAGCGCCAATGCTGTTGTCATTACCGATACGGAAGGACGCATTGAATATGTGAATCCCAGTTTCACCGCCATGACCGGGTATGCCCCTGAAGAAATCTACGGCAAAAACCCGCGTATCCTCAAATCCGGGGTCCATGCTGTCGAAATGTATCGTCACCTATGGGACACAATCACCAGTGGACACGTCTGGCGTGGCGAGTTCCAAAACCGACGCAAAGATGGCAGTCTGTATTGGGATCGTTCTACCATTGCGCCTATTTTCGATGCTGAACAGCGCATCACCCATTTTGTAGCCATTAAAGAAGATGTTACCGCGCTCAAAATGGCCGAAGAGGAACGCCAGCGCTATCTGCAACGGCTGAACCTGTTGCGCGAAATCACCGAATCCATGATTGCCGCCCAGTCTTCCCAGACCATTGCGACAGCGACGGTCAACCGTCTGTGGCGCCTGATTCCCTGTGATCGCGCGCTGGTCTTTGAAGTGCGCGAAAACCAGCGCCCGCGCTTGCTGGCCGCCCAGGCCAACGCCCCGCTGCTTCCCTCCATCGTCAATGAGACGCTCCCCCTCTACCAGGAGCTGCACACAGACGTGCGCCTGCGACGCGGTTTAACCCAGGGCCATGAGAATCTGGAACTGGTGCCCAACCTCACCGCGTTTCAACGCGCCCTCCTCGACGAAGGTATTCAGGGCTACGTCATCATCCCCCTGATGGCCGAAGGTCGGCTCATCGGCTCCCTGCATCTACACACGCTTGCACCGCGCGCCTTTACTCAAGAGCACCTGATGACGGCTCAGGAAATTGCTGCGACGCTGGGCATCGCCATTTACCAGGCCCAGCTTTACGAGCGCGCCCAACAGGAGATTAACGAACGCAAGCAAGCCCAGGCCCGCTTACAGGTATACGCTAAAGAGCTGGAAGCACGCAATAGCGAATTGGATACCTTTGCCCATATGGTAGCGCACGACCTGAAAAACCCCATCAACGCCATTCTGGGCTACGGCGAGATGCTGCTGGAAGACGCCGGTCCCCATTGCACGGACATGCAACGCGATATGCTCCAGGAAATCGTGCACAGCGCCGGGCGCATGACTTCCATCATCGAGGAGCTGCTGGTCCTGTCCAGCCTGCATCACATCAAGGAAATCGGCCAGACAGAGCTGGACATGGCGCTGATTGTGGCTGAAGTACAAGGCCGTCTGCGCTACATGATTGAAACCGCTCATGCCACCATCAACGTGCCGGAGACATGGCCGCGCGCAATGGGTTACAGCGCCTGGGTCGAGGAAATTTGGGCGAACTACATCAGCAATGCCATCAAATATGGCGGTCAGCCGCCGCAAGTCACCCTGGGCGCAACGGACCTGGGAAACGGCTGGATTCGGTTCTGGGTCAAGGACAACGGACCGGGCATCGCACCGGAGGATCATGTCCGCCTGTTTGTCCCCTTCACCCGCATGGATCAGATCCGCGCCCGTGGCCATGGCCTGGGCCTGTCCATTGTGCGCCAGATCGTCGAACGCATGGGGGGTGAAGTCGGCGTGGAAAGCGAACCCGGCGCTGGAGCAACTTTCTACTTCACATTACGCGCCGCAGCCAGCGCTCAGGATACGGTTATCTACCCTATACCACGCTAAAGGAGATAGCGCATGCTTTTTGAAAGCCTCAACTGGATGGACGTAGCTTCTTACCTGCAACACGATGACCGGTTGATTTTCACAACCGGGTCATGTGAACAGCACGGTTACTTGAGTCTGCTTACCGACAGCCTGATCCCCATGGCTCTGGCGCAAGAAGTAGCGCGTGTGACGGGGGTACTGGTTGCTCCCCCCCTGCACTACGGTCTGACCCCTGCCTTCACGGATTTTCCCGGCAGCATATCCCTGCGTCCCGAAACCTATGCCGCCGTGTTGCGCGATCTGTTGAGCAGCTTTCTGGCTCAAGGCTTCCGGCGCATCGTCGTCAACAATGGCCATGGCGGCAACATCGGTCTGCTCACCCCTGTTCTGGTGGAACTAGGGGGACTGCACCCAGAGGCACGTTTTGAACTGTATAGCTGGTGGCTGGACCCTGGCGTTGCGGAAGTGGCGCGCGCCGCCGGGTTGGAGACCGCCCATGCCAACTGGATGGAGGCTTTCCATTTCACGCGCGTCG
>DAOTZR010000244.1:0-1912 GCA_034434315.1 Anaerolineae bacterium | reverse complement strand
ACGCCTGCCCCGGTCGGCGTAGGCCGACCGTTGGCCGCAGGCCCAGGAGGCGATTTCAATCGCCGACACCTACAACCGGGGTGCCTGCGGCGACGCATGACCCGGTCGGCGTGGACCGACTGGGGGTCGCAGGCCCAATGAGGTGATTTCAATCGCCGCATCATCGCCGGGCTTGCTCTCCCCCTCCCATGCGGCTATCCAACCGTTACCTGATTAAATTCCTAACGTTCATAATCCTGTTCCACTTACCCAAAAGGGTTGAACAGGATACTTGGCCTCTGACGATTCCGGATTATACTTGCCCCCATGGATACTCAACAGGTCTGGATGTACGTGCTGGAATGCGCGGATGGCAGCTTCTACACCGGCATCACCACAGATCCGCGCCGGCGCTGGCAGCAGCACCGCCAGGGCAGCGGCGCGCGCTATACGCGCACGCACCCCCCGGTGGCTCTGCGCGGCCTGTGGCGCTATCCCGATTGGAGCAGCGCCCTGCGCGCCGAGGCCGCCTTCAAGCGCCTGTCCCATGCCGCTAAAGCCAGGCAGCTCGCCCAGGCCGCACCCTGGCGCGAAGGCACCTGGGATCCCGGAGCCGTCGAGCTGGAACTATGAGCACCGCCGCCCACGCCCCCACCCCCGGACAACAGGAGCATACCAGGACCGCGCTGTACATCCATATCCCCTTCTGCCTGCAGCGCTGTCTGTACTGCGACTTCAACACCTACGCCGGCCTGCTCGCCTTGCGCCCGGCCTACGGCGAAGCGCTCAAGCAGGAGCTGCAGACCTGGCGCGCCCGGCTAGGCGCGGACTGGCACCCGGCCAGCGTCTACTTCGGCGGCGGAACACCGTCGCTGATGCCGGCGAACCTCATCGCGGAGCTGCTGCGCCTGGCCGAACCCGCCCCGGATGCGGAAATCACGCTCGAAGCCAACCCCGGCACCGTGAGCGAGGCTTATCTTCTATCACTACGCGAAGGCGGAGTAAACCGCCTCAGCCTGGGGGTCCAGGCTTACCCGGATCAGGCGCTGCGTAGGCTGGGACGCATTCACACGTGGGAGGAGGCCGTCGCCAGCGTGCGCCTGGCCCGCGCGGCGGGCTTCACCCATCTCAGCCTGGATGTGATGTTCGGCCTGCCGGGGCAGACGCTGGAGGCCTGGCGCGAAACGCTGGAAGCGGTCCTGGCCCTGGCGCCGGAGCACCTTTCGCTGTATGCCCTCACGCTGGAGGAAGGGACCCCCCTGGCCGAACAGGTGGCAGCGGGGGACCTGCCCGCGCCGGATGCGGAGGTGGCCGCAGCTATGTACGAGCTGGCCTCCGAACGCCTGGGCCAGGCGGGATTCTGGCAATACGAAATCTCCAACTGGGCGCGCGGCCACCATAATCCCCCTACCCTATGGCCCTACCCGCCCGCAGGCCGCACTGAAGCGCTTGGCCCCTGGGTGGCCCGCCATAACCTGACCTACTGGCGCAATGAACCCTGGCTAGGGCTGGGAGCGGGCGCGCACTCCTGGCTGGGAGGACGCCGCTGGGCCAATCTGGCCCAGCCGGACGCTTATATCGCGGCCTTGCGCGCCAGCCAAAGTCCGGTGGCTGAAGTGGAGGACATACCGCTCACGCTGGAGATGGGGGAAACGATGATGTTGGGCCTGCGCTTGGCGGAGGGTGTGGACGCAGCGCGCTTCCAATCGCGTTTTGGACGCAGCCTTGCGGCGGTGTACGCGGAGGTGTTGCCACCACTGTTGCGCCAGGGTCTGGTGGAGTGGCGCGAGGGACATCTGCGGCTCACGGAGCACGGACGTCTGTTGGGTAATCATGTGTTTGCAGCTTTTTTACCGTGAGGGGACAATGCTCGGAGAATGGATGGCGTTGCTTTCGGCAGTGTTGTGGGCGACGGCAGTGCTGGCTTTTGAAC
>DAOTZR010000243.1:0-4374 GCA_034434315.1 Anaerolineae bacterium | reverse complement strand
AGTTCGAATTCCATGACGTCATCATCCATGTTCCAGACACCCTCCACGAAAGGCTTGATTATCCTATTTTAGCAGGAATGCCAGAATTGTCAGGCATCCTATCCCGCGCGTCAGTGCGAGTGCAGGTTTTATTGGGAAGCCAGGGCCCGTTGCGCAGCCAGGTTGGCCGCACCCAGCAGAATGCCCAGGGCCCACCACAAGGCAAAAGCTGACCGCCCCACCAGCCAGGGCGCATCCACCAGACCATGGACGAACAGAGCTACCAGCGCTCCCCATCCCCCCCAGACGGCGGCGCGCAGTTCGGTATAGCGCGCTGCTGGAATAGACCACACCACGCTGCCGAGCAGGAATGCCACAAAGGCCAACATCCCCGGCACCCCAAAATCTACAACCATCTGCAGAAATATATTGTGAGCGTGCAGGCCAGGGGAAGCCGTCGGAGCAATAGTCAAGGGAGGATACAGAACCCAAAGCCAACGCTCAAACAATCCAGGGCCCACGCCGGTCAACGGGAAATCGCGCAACATGGCCAGAGCGCGTTGCCACAATTCCACGCGCGAACGCCATCCCGAAATCATGGTATCCGTCACTGGCGCCTGCAAAACGGACTCCAACCCGATGTGAGCTACATACCAGGCTACCCCAATCGCGACAGGCCATAGCACCCAGATCAGACGGGGCCAACGAGCAATCAACACCAGGGCCAAAGCGGCCAAAGCGGCCAACCACGCGCCCCGCGACTGGGTGAGCAGCAGCATACCCAGCATCACCAGGATCACCAGAACGTAACCGACACGGGTCAGCCAGCGCCAGGGACCGTGCGCCCAAAGCGCCGAGGCCAGCGGCAAGGGCAAAAGCACCACCAGCGCTCCGGCCAGCATATTGGCATTAAAAAAGCCCTGGGCCTGCACCGGAAGGGCAGCATACACCGTGCGCGGAATCCAGGGGAGCTTGCCCAGCGACCAGTGAATCCCCACCATCCCGGCGGCGACCAGCGCCAGCCCGCCCAAGGCGGAAAGGGCCTCCAGTTGTGCCAGATGACGCGGCGTTTTGGCCCAGATCATCACCCCATAAGCCAGCCCCAACCCGGCCCACAACCGCCCTACCACCAGGCGCGCCGCCAGGGGATCGGGGGTGAAATGCCAGGCCACCAGACTCATGAGCATCAGCCAGCCGGTAACCAGGTTGAACGGGGTGGCAGGCCACAAGCGACCCTCGGCCACACCATAGACCAGCCAGAGACCAGCGATGAGCGCCAGGTCATATTCTTGCCAGGGGGGCAACAACAGCGCTACTCCAGCCCCCAGAAGCAAGGGAGCCAGGACGTGACGCACGCCCCAGGCGCTGAGGACGCGCAATTTTTTAATCAGCATAGCCAGGTGTTTCGGAGGGGTGGTATTCCGGCACCAGGCGCTGGAGGGTCTGGATCATCGTGGAGACATGCCCCTGGCGTGCGGCGGCCAATAAGGCCTCCAGATACACTTCCAGGCTTGCGGGTGCGGGGGGATGCCCATCACAGACAAAAATTTTACTGTGCGCTGTGGGGTGATAGACCTCACCGGGTAAAAACAGCTCTTCATAGAGCTTTTCGCCGGGACGCAGCCCGGTGAAACGGATTTCAATGTCGCGCCCCTCTTCCAGCCCGGCCAGATGAATCAAATCGCGTGCCAGGTCGAGAATTCGCACCGGTTTGCCCATATCCAACACAAAAACTTCTCCGCCTCGCCCCAGTGCCGCCGCCTGCAAGACCAGTTGCACAGCTTCGGGGATGGTCATGAAAAAACGCGTCATCTCAGGGTGCGTCACGGTCAAGGGCCCGCCCCGCGCAATCTGCTCCTGGAAGAAGGGAACAACGCTCCCCCGGCTTCCCAGGACATTACCGAAACGCACAGCGACGAAATTCCGTCCGGTTTGTCGGGCAGCCTGTTGCACCAACAGTTCCGCCACCCGCTTGGTCGCCCCCATCACGCTGGTGGGATTCACCGCTTTATCGGTCGAAATCATCACAAAATGGGTCACGCCATCCTGGATAGCCAGCTCAAGCAGATTGCGCGTGCCCAAGACATTGTTCGTCACCGCCTCTTCGGGATTTTCTTCCATGAGGGGAACGTGTTTGTGGGCCGCTGCATGAAAGACCATCTCCGGGGCATGGCGGGCAAAGATCTGCGCCAGCCGGTCACGGTCGCGAATGTCCGCAATCACCTCAGTCAGGGAAAGGGAAGGGAAATCACGCTGGAGTTCGGTGTAAATGTGAAAGATGCTGTTTTCCCCATGTCCCAGGAGGATGAGCGTCTGGGGTTCGCAACGCGCAATTTGCCGACACAACTCGGCGCCGATCGAACCGCCGGCGCCGGTGACCAGGATGCGCTTACCGCGCAAGAGTGCGCGCACCTGGGTGATATCGGTTTGAATGGGATCGCGATGAAGCAGATCTTCCAGCTCTACCTTGCGGAAACGCTGTATTTCCACCCGGCCTGAGGCAATTTGCGAAAGTCCTGGCAGAATCCGCGCTTCGACCCGACCCAATCGGCACAGTTCAAGCAGATAGCGAATGACCTCGGGTGGAGCGCTGGGGATAGCGATGAACACCTTCCGGATGGCTCTGGACTGCACCAACTCCGGGATATCTGCCAGTGTTCCCAGGACCTGCACTCCCTGAATCCGCAAACGTTGCTTACCTGGATCATCATCCACGAAGCCGATAGGATAAAGCCCCAGCGAGGGGTTTTGTAACAATTCGCGCGCCACCATGGCACCGGCGGCCCCGGCTCCGGCAATCAATACCCGCTCCCCCTGATGCTGCTCCCAGCCATTCCGCCGTTGATGCAACCAACGCAGGCCAAAACGCGGAGCGGCAAAAAGCAACAGGGAAAAGAAACAATCCAGGAAAGGAATACTGCGAGGCAAAGCTGGCCCCCCCAACCAGGGCTGCAGGAAAACCACCAGCGCCGTCTGAATCACCTCGGCCAGCGCCAGGGTCATCACAATCGTTACGGCCTCGGTAAAGCCGGCGAAAATCCAGTACTGCGCGTAAAGGCCCAGAGCATAAACCAGCAATATTTTCATCGGCAAAGCCACGGCCAGGCTTAGAGCGACAAGAGGGTAAAAGGGTACAAGCTGTTGCGCATCCAGGCGCACCCAAAAGGCGACCAGCAAGGCCAGAGAAAAGCCCAGGATATCCCAGGCCAGAAGATGGCGATTGCGCAGGCGGTAAATCCAGTGTGAATCTTTTAAAAGCATGGACGCCCCCGAATCCAGGATACTCTAAGTATACCACGCAAGCTGGCTTTATGAAAAAGGCGCGCCTTCAGGAGACGCGCCTTGACGGTAAAGCTACCCGGTCAACATCCTACATCCTCATCGCCGACCTGATCACATCCACCACCCGTTCCAGATCCGCCTGCGTCATGGCCGTGCCGGAGGGGAGACAAAGACCATCGCGGAAGAGCGCCTCGGCCACGCCATTGCCGATGACCTCGCAGTCGCGGAAGACCGGCTGCAGGTGCATGGGCTTCCAGAGAGGGCGGGATTCGATGCTCTCCCGCTCCAGGGCCAGGCGAATATCTTCGCGTGTAGCACCAAACTGCGCCGGATCCACTGTGATGCAGGTAAGCCAGCGGGTGCAGCGGCCCCAGGGCGCTTCGGGCATAAAGGCGATGCCGGGCAAGTCGCCGAGGGTCTCGACATAAAACTGGAAAATCTCCCGCTTACGGCGCACCCGTTCTTCCAGCACGCGCAACTGACCGCGGCCAATGGCTGCTAATACATTACTCATGCGGTAGTTATAGCCAATCTCCGAGTGTTCATAGTGCGGCGCCGGAGCGCGGGCCTGAGTGGAAAGTTTGCGCGCATGGGCGATGAGGTCGGCATCTTCAGAAACCAACATACCGCCACCGGCAGTTGTGATGATTTTGTTGCCATTGAAAGAAAAGATGCCGGCCTTGCCAAAGGTTCCTGGAGAGCGGCCTTTGTAAGTGGCGCCCAGGGCTTCAGCCGCATCCTCGATGAGAGGTACGCCATATTGATTGCATATGGTCAGAATGCGTTCGATATCCGCTGACTGGCCGTAAAGATGGACCAGGATTACGGCCTTGGGCAACTTACCCTGGCGGGCCTTGTGAGCCAGCACCTCAGCCAGCAGATCGGGGTCCATGTTCCAGGAGGCGCGCTCGCTGTCAACAAAGACGGGCTTTGCCCCCAGGTAGATCACGGGGTTGGCGCTGGCGGCAAAGGTGAGGGTGGAGACGATGACCTCGTCGCCAGGACCTATGCCCAGATGGATCAGCGCCAGATGGATGGCCGCCGTGCCGGAACTGAGGGCCAGGGCATGGCTGGCCCCTACGGTCGCTGCGAATTCGCGCTCGAAGGCGTCCA
>DAOTZR010000242.1:0-3108 GCA_034434315.1 Anaerolineae bacterium | reverse complement strand
AAAATGGCAAAATATGGTATAATTTTTGCTGCGTTGGGGCGTGGCCAAGTGGTAAGGCGACGGACTTTGGATCCGTTTACCGCACGTTCGAATCGTGCCGCCCCAGTTGCCGACCCGGCATAGCCGGGTCTTTTTTATTGCTGGCAGTGCGCGCAGAAGTAACTGCTGCGCTGGGCGATCCGTTCGCGCTGGATAGGCGCTCCGCACCGCGGGCAGGGGGCTCCGGCCAGCCCATACACCTTCAGGGTTAGTTGATGGCGCCCCGTGCCGCCGTCGGGGAAAACGTATTGGCGATCCTCCAGGCTGGTGCCACCATCATGGATAGCAGCGCGTAGCACACTTTGAATGGCGGAGTGCAATCGCGCCACCTCTTCTGCCGTCAGCGTATGGGCCGCGCGGTTGGGCGCCAGCCCGGCCTGCCACAGCACCTCACTGACGTAAATGTTGCCCAACCCCGCCACACAGCTTTGATCCAGCAACAGCACTTTGAGACGCATTTTGCGTCCGTTCAGACAGGCTGCCAGGCGCTCGACGGTGAAGTCGGGGGCGAGCGGCTCTGGCCCTAAAGCTGCGAGGGCGCTCTCCCAATCCGCTACGAGCGCGAGCCGCCCGAATTTACGGGGATCTTCAAAGACCAGGGTGCCTTCATCAACAAACCGAAACACCACCCGCCAGTGTAGAGGGAGCGGGTGGGGATCCAGCAGGTAACGCCCGCTCATGCGCAGATGGGTGAGAAGGTAGGCCTGGGGCTGTAAGGCGAAAATAAGGTACTTGCCGCGACGGCTTACCTGCGTCAGGCGCGCGCCGACCAGATTTCGACCAAACTCAGCCGGCGCGGGCACGGCGATGCTGCGCTCCCAGGCCACCTCAACCTCGCGGATAGTGCGCCCGACCAGCCGCGGGGCCAGCATCCGGGCGACGGTTTCGACTTCGGGCAGTTCGGGCATCAGTCCAGGAATTCCCGCACTTCGCCGCCGGGGATACGCCGACGCCGGCCAGTATTCACGTCCAACACGTGACCGGGCAGGATAGTGGCGGCATCGGGATAGCCGCGGATTTCCCAATAGCCCGGCACGGGGTGATCGAGCAGGGTGACGCGAATGATGCTTTTGGCCGATTTGTAGCCCCACAAGTAGGGGATGAGTCCACGAATCGGTCCGCCATAGTCCGCATCGAGCGGATCCTCTTCGTATTCGTAGGCCAGGAGCGAGCGCTCGCGCAGGGCGATCTCCAGGGGGAGCGTGGTGGTGTAGATGCGCCGATAAGAGGTGTACTGGACGTGCGTGGCTCCGGGCAAGGCCCCACCGACCTGGGTCAGCAGGGTGCTTAAATGCACGCCGCCCCAATGGCCCCCCACGCTCCAACGGGTGACTGAGGTCAGACGCGCCTCGACGACGGTCTTAGGTAGCGCCAGCAGCTCATCAAAAGTGAAGGTGCGCGGCGTCCCTACCAGGCCGTCCAACGTCACCTGCCAGCCGTCACGGCTCAGGTGGCCGGGATGCCCTTCCGCCCAAAAAATGGGGGTATTCATGGCGCGTAATTTATGACTCATGCGAGCTTCCTTTCAAGCTTACAAACCCCCCTGTCCGCGGTGCGGACAGGGGGGGTTGCCAGCTCTAGTGTGGTCTCTTCCAGGAGGACCAGACTTGTCCTACCAGCTCTGTGCCGGGTTTGAGCGTGTCGCTACCGGGACGCCAGCAAGCGGGCGTGGCCTCGCCTTTGTGCTCGTAGGTGTATTGCAGGCTCTGCAGAATGCGGATGATTTCGTTGACGTCGCGTCCTGCCGAGTCGGGAAGGATGTAGACGGCCTTCAGGATGCCATCCGGGTCAATGATGAAGGTGCCGCGCAGGTCTACACCGGCTTCGGCATCGTACACGCCGTACATTTCGCCGACGATGCCCCCTTTGTCGGTGAGCATGGGATAGGGCAGGCCTCCTTTGACCATTTCGCGCAGTTCGTTGTTCTGCCAGGCCAGGTGGACGTAAGGAGAATCCACGCTCATGGAAAGCACTTCAGTATTGTTGGCCTTGAATTCGGCATAGCGCTCGGCCATCATCACCAGTTCCGTCGGGCAGACGAAGGTGAAATCGCCGGGGTAGAAGAACAGGACGACCCATTTGCCGCGATAGTCGGAAAGGCGCACTTGGGTAATCTCGCCTTCAACCAGGGCCGGCGCTTCAAAATCGGGAGCAGGTTGGTTAATGGCTGCCAGGGTGTATTCGTACTCTTCCATAAAAGTTACTCCTTTTCAGTAGGTTTGGTTAAGCTGGATATGGATTCAGCGCTTCGTAGCGCTGCATGAGAACATTGAAGTGGCCGATTTCGGCGTACATCAATTGAGCGAGCAGCCTGGCCACCACGCTGTTGGCTGGGGCCTTTTGGGCGGCTTCGCGGTAGAGTTGGACGCTTTTCATTTCGCTGCTCATGCCGAAAATCAGGGCGTCGTTCACAGTGGGGTTGGGCGGCAGCAGGTCCAGTGGATTGACGCCGCGGGGGAAGATGGGATCGGCTACGTCCAGAGGCAGGACCTCAGCACCTGGAGCGGGCAGATCGGCCTCGCTCTGGCTCTGGAGAATCCGCTCAATGGTGGCGTAGTGTTGTTCTTCATCCGCTGCGAGTTGCTCAAACATCTCGGCTGCGTTGGGAGCCAAATCAGCGGCGCGAAGATAAAAATTCTTTCCATCGAGTTCGAGCAGCAGGGCCTGATTGAGCAATTTTGCAATGTCCATCGCGTCCTCCGGGTTAATTTTTAATATAAACATCTGTATTATATATAAAAACGGGGCGAAAGTCAAGGTTTGCGCCGGGATTTTGACGGAAGCGTCTATGCATTCAGCGACTTTTTCGGTGATTGGAGGCATTTCTTCTACCAGGCGCGTGAGCGCAGGCCGTCAAATTCAGCTACCGGCTGTTGCGCTGTAGCGCGCAGTAAAAACAGAATGAAGTTTTAAAATTTAATCGGGTAACAAGGCATGGTGTCGCATGACGGGCAACCGGACGACGCGACGTTCCATCGCGGAAGGCACCGGAGGCCGAAGCTATCCAGCTACAAGGTGGAGCTCCTACCCGTTCAGGGCAAAGGTCCCTGCGGCACCGTGCGTCGGCGC
>DAOTZR010000241.1:0-4345 GCA_034434315.1 Anaerolineae bacterium | reverse complement strand
TGGACGGGGACGATGCGCCCGACTTGATGCTGGCCCTGGATGAGCACCAGGCCGTCAATTTCCGGAGCGTCGTAGACGGTGCGCCCGATGGTTAAATCATCCCCCTGCCCCTCAAGCAGGACCGGCAGGCGTTTACCGACAAAGCGCAGGTTACGGCGCAGCGAAATGGCCTGCTGGACGACCATGAGGCGCTCCCGACGTTCTTCCTTCACCGCTTCGGGGACATCATCGGGCAGGGCATAAGCGGGTGTACCCTCCTCGTGAGAATACAGGAACACCCCCACGCGATCAAAGGCCATTTCCTGCACAAAATCCACCAGGGTTTGGAATTCCGCCTCGGTCTCGCCGGGGAAGCCCACGATGAAGGCGGTACGGATGGCCACGTCCGGGATGGCGGCGCGCAGAGCCGCGATCGTCTGACGCACCTCGTCCAGGTTGGCCGGACGCCGCATCCGCCGCAGAACAGCGGGATGGGCGTGTTGCAGGGGCAAATCCACATAGGGCAAAATCTGGGGTTCGCGCGCCATCGTTTCAATCAGGCGCAGCGAGATGGCGCCAGGAAAAGCGTACATCACGCGAATCCAGGGAATGTCCGGCACCTCGGCGACTAACCGCTCCAGCAACTGCACCAGGCCATCCTTCAGGCCCAGATCCAGGCCGTAGGTCGTGCTATCCTGGGAGATGAGGATCAGCTCCTGAATCCCCTGCGCCTGCAAGGTGCGGGCATCCTGCACAATAGCTTCGATGGGGCGGCTCACGGCCGTCCCTTTAATTGCGGGGATGGCGCAGAAAGCGCACTGGCGCTGGCAGCCATCGGCGATTTTCAGGAAGGCACTGGCGCCTTGAACAGCGTAGCCGGATGTGCCTGCCGTTTCGGGCAGGGCGAAGCGGCCTCTTTCGATGTGGATGAGGGGGGTGCGGGGCCGGCTTTTTTGCAACTGGGCCAGGAGTGGCACAATCGCGTTCCAGGTGCGGGTGCCTAAAATGGCATCGAGCTGAGGCACCAGAGCCGCCAGGCGCTCCCCATCCCGCTGTGCCCAACAACCGGCGGCAATCAAAAGCTGATCCGGTCTGCGCTGAGAAGCCAGATCGCGCAGGGTACCCAGGGATTCG
The DNA here is from genome assembly GCA_034434315.1 of Anaerolineae bacterium. Classification (GTDB taxonomy): domain Bacteria; phylum Chloroflexota; class Anaerolineae; order B4-G1; family SLSP01; genus DAOTZR01. The sequence goes on along the minus strand of DAOTZR010000241.1, from coordinate 3,232 downwards.
GCGCGGGCGGGGGCAATGAAGCCGCAGGTATTCACGATGAGCACATCCGCTGCCCGTGGGTCGTCGGTGCTTTCATAGCCGGCGTCCAGCAGAAGCCGCGCCATAGCCTGGGAATCCACGGTGTTTTTAGGGCATCCCAGGGAGGCGATGTAAAAGCATCCGGCTTTCATCAGGGCTGTGTCTCTCCCGTGGGAGTCCAGGCCCGGCGCACAATCTGATCCTGTGCACCCAGGGTGCCCCAGGCTGCATCGTTGACGTAGAGCAGGAAAGAGCCAGCGCTTCCGGTTTCGACCAGCACCTTTTCCCGCCCCTGAGCGACCAGCGGCGTGCCGGGCGTGGCGATGCCCTGGAAGACCACGACGCCATCAGCGATCAGGCGGACCCAGGCATGGATTTGGGCCTCCAGGCGGATGGTGATGGTGCCATCCGCTGCGGGCGTGAAGGGCGGCGGGGTGGCGGGAGTAACCGGGCTTTCCATGGTGGGACGGGCCGTAGGCGTGTGGGGGGGAATGGGCGTCGCTGGCGCAGAATGGCCAAACAGAGAGATGCTCAAGGCGGTGAGGGCAATCATCAGGAAGACCAGGGCCAGACCAAACAGCAATTGGAGCTTACCGGTGGAGAAGCGGGGAGCAGCGCTGGGAGCTTCGCTGGCGGCAGCATCAATCGGCACGAAAACGGAAGGGCGCTCCAGCACGGAGCGATTCGTCGTCACAGGCACGGCGTGCGCCACGGGCTGGACTGGACGTCCCTGCAAGTCGGCTTCGTAGCGCACCAGGGCCTCTTCGGGAGATAACCCCAGGAAACGGGCATAATTGCGCAGAAAGCCCCGAATTTGCAGGTCACCCGGCAGAGCCTCGTAGTCGGCCTGTTCCAGTGCTTTGAGATAGCGTTTGCGAATGCGCAGTTGCGCTTCGACGTCTTCCAGCGTGAGATTGCGCGCCTCACGCGCCCGTCGCAACCATTGACCAACCCCTTCCGCCATTAAACCTCCGCTTCAATTTCGACCCGGACGGTGGCGCGGACGCCACCTTCCAGTTTGACTGGAATTTGATGTACACCCAGTTGCCGCAAGGGCTGTTCCAGCTCCAGCCAGCGCCTGTCGAACGGACGGTGCAGGCGCTGTTCGATGGCTTCGGCGATTTGCTGGGCGGTAATGGACCCGTACAATCGCCCCTTTTCGCCCGCCTTGGCCTTGAAGACCAGGGTCAGGTCTGCCAGGCGAGCAGCGAAAGCTTCGGCTTCGGCGCGTTGCCGCGCTTTTTTATCCTTTTCGGCCTGAAGCTGGCGCTGCGCCTGTTGAATGGCCGCCTCGGTGGCGATTTCCGCCAGTCCGCGCGGCAACAGGTAGTTGCGCGCGTAGCCTTCGCTTACGTCCTTCACGTCGTTGACATGTCCCAGGCCGGGCACATTTTTCCGCAAAATGACCTTCATGGCAGCACCTCCGCAAGGCATGGGTGTCAAGCGCTAATCATACCTTATATTGGCAAAAGGGCAATCACCTGGTGATCAGGGCTTTGACGGACGGGACACCCGCGCATTCATGGCGGTAGAATGCAGGACGGCTGTGAACAGTTATGCTACAGGTCCACGCGAACGGGGAAAAATCCCGCTCCGCGGATAACTGCCTTAGGGAAACATGACGCCTGACGCTTGACGCTGCCTAAACCGGCTTTTACAATGAAGCTATCTTGCGACAGGAGGCTATGTATGGAAGAAAATACGACTTCGGGGGATAGCTATGCTCAGGCTTATGCCGATTTTCTGGCAACGTATCCGACCTATGAGGATACCCTGGCGCTGGATACGCTGCGGGCTACGGATTACGCGCGTCTCGATCGGCTAGGGCACATCTACCTGGACTATACGGGGGGAAGTCTGTATGCCCAAAGCCAGCTCGATGCGCATTACGCCCTGCTGCGGGATAATGTTTTCGGGAACCCCCACTCTTCGAACCCTACGTCACTGGCGATGACGAAGCTGGTTGAGGAGACCCGTCGGGTAATTCTGGATTATTTCCACGCCGATCCCCAGGAATATACCGTGGTGTTCACGCTCAACGCGAGTGGCGCGCTCAAACTGGTTGGCGAAGCCTATCCTTTTGGACCGGATCGGCGCTACTTGCTCACCTTCGATAATCACAATTCCGTGAACGGCATTCGCGAGTTCGCCCGCGCGCGTGGCGCGCAGGTGACGTATGTGCCGCTGTGCATCCCCGACTTGCGCCTGAATGCGGATGTGTTGGAGCACGAGCTACAGGCCGGAGCGCCGGGCCTGTTCGCCTATCCGGCACAGTCCAACTTCTCCGGCGTGCAACATGATCTCACCTGGGTGGAACGCGCTCAGGGGCAGGGATGGGACGTGCTGCTCGATGCCGCGGCTTTTGTCCCCACGAACCGCCTGGATTTGCAGCAGATCCATCCCGATTTTGTGACCTTATCCTTCTATAAGATGTTTGGCTACCCCACGGGGATTGGGGCCTTGTTGGCGCGGCGCACGGCGCTGGCCCGGTTACGCCGTCCCTGGTTCGCCGGCGGGACAATCACCATGGTCTCGGTCCAGGGGGATCGCTATTTCATGGCGGATAACGAGGTGGCTTTTGAGGATGGGACGGTGAATTACCTGGGAATTCCAGCGGTCGCGATAGGGCTGCGACACCTGGAACGCGTCGGCATCGAGGTCATTCACGAGCGCGTCCGCTGTTTGACAGGCTGGTTGCTGACGCAACTGGACGGTCTGCGGCACAGCAATGGGATGCCTGTGGTGCGCATTTACGGCCCGCTCACGTTGGAAGCCCGCGGCGGTACGGTGACGATGAATTTTTACGATCCCCAGGGGCGCTTTTTCGATCATCGGCAGGTGGAAGCGGCGGCCAATCAGGCGCGCATTTCCCTGCGTACCGGCTGCTTTTGCAATCCGGGCGGCGGCGAGATGGCGCTGGGAATTTCAGCGGAGGAACTGGGCCAGTGTTTCAGTCAAAAGCCACAACGGTTTACGCTGGATGATTTCCGCGTGTGCATTGATTCCAAGAGCACCGGCGCAGTGCGTATTTCCCTGGGCATAGCCAGTCAGTTCGCCGATGCCTGGGCGTTTTACCAGTTCGCCCGCAACTTTGTGGATCGGATGGCCTAGGGCTTTGCTAGCCAGGATTTTATTCTTCCGTAACCCCCGCTCTCCCCTTGAAAGGGGAAGTGGGGATACTAAGCGTGGGTTTTGTGGGCGGTTTCACTGCCTG
>DAOTZR010000240.1:0-11755 GCA_034434315.1 Anaerolineae bacterium | reverse complement strand
ACGTTTTACTCTCTGGTAAAATTGCCGGCAATTCATCCTCATCCCCGGCTGGAGCGATAAACATCTTTTGGCGCGTAAAACCCGGAAATAATTCACTGTAGAAAAAGGTGGTCTGTCTGGACCATCCGAGATTGGAAAAACTTGTGGTCAAAATGAACCTTTTAACGGCCTGACCCGTATTGTAAGGGACCTGATGAAGACCAGGAACATCGGGCCTGATGAGTATGCGTTGGAAAGGTCCACGGACCAGGTGTCCTTAAAGGTATTATTTTCTCAGGGTAAGGAGTTTGTCCATGACAGGGTATCTGATCAGACGTTTCTTTCAGATGATTCTGGTGGTTTTGGTCGCCACCATGGCGATTTACGCCATTCTCAATCTGGCGCCAGGGGGCCCGCTTTCAGGCTTGAACCAGACGGCGGACCGCAAGCAACGCTTTACACCGGCGGATATCGAACGCTTAAAGGCTTATCTGGGCCTGGATAAGCCATTGGTTTTACGTTACGTGGTATGGTTACTTGGGGATGACTGGCTTGGCGCTACGCATATGTCCCTGGCCCTCAAACCCCCGGAAAATCAGCGTTTTTATGCTGAACCCAGTCTGGCTTATGCCCGTGGCGGTCAGCCCCTGTGGATTGTGGGGGAGGATACAGGTAGAAAGGCCAAAGATGGTCTATCGATCTGGCGGGTCAGTAAAGTTCACATCAGCGGGCGGGGTGCCATGCCGGCTGAGTATACCCTCTCTGGTGCGGTCATTAAGGTAGAAAACCGCGCCATTCGCATGGATGTTGACCGTCAGGACGTGGATATCTGGCTGGAGGCCACTCCAGAGACGGTTTGGGAGGTAACCAATCTCGCTCCACGGCCTGAAGGTAGCTGGTTGCCTGTGGGGTGGCTTTTCGGCCCTTCCGGTTTGCTGGGCAATTACGCGCATTTCCATGGGACTTCTCGCGGCGTAGCCCGTATGGATTGGGGCAAATCCTGGGCTGTCGCTCGCGGTCAGTCTATCGTTGACCTGTTCAAGAGCCGTCTGGGCAACACCTTGCTCTTGTTGGTCACCGCAACGGTGATTTCTCTGGTCGTTGCTATCCCCATCGGGGTGATTTCGGCGGTCAAACAATATTCGGCTCTGGATTACGTGGTCACAACCTTCACCTTCATCGGGACCTCCCTCCCCTCTTTCTGGTTCGGTCTGATGATGGTGTTGATTTTCTCGATCAAGTTTAAAGAATGGGGCATTCCTTATATGCCGGCGGGCGGGATCGTGTCCCTGCGTGCCGCGCCGGCGGGGAGTTTGATCGCGGCTTTACAGATCGCCCCCGGATCCCTTGCCGACAAACTGGTGCACATGATCATGCCTACGTTTGTTTTGAGCATGCTTTCGATGGCTGGTTGGAGCCGTTTCATGCGTTCGCAAATGCTGGAGGTCTTGCGTCAGGATTATGTGCGCACAGCTCGTGCCAAAGGGTTGGCGGAACGGGTGGTTATCGTCAAACATGCCATGCGCAACGCGCTTATTCCCCTGGTGACCATCGTGGTGTTGGCCATTCCCGGCTTTTTCAGCGGCGCGATTATTACCGAGTCCATTTTCTCCTGGCAGGGCATGGGACGCTTGTACTTCAATGCGCTGGGGGCGGATGACTGGCCGGTTGTCATGGTCTTCCTCTACGTTCAGTCCATTCTGGTAGTCTTGGCTACGCTCCTGGGTGACATTCTGTATACCATTGTGGATCCGCGGATCCGCTATGATTAAATGAGGTGAGACATGGCTGCTGAAGAACCCGTGGTTGTCAATCCGGAACAGGAATTAGAAAATCTGGATGCTGAAAAGCTGCTCACGCCTGAGCAGGAAAGCATGCTTTCGGTGGTGTGGAGGCGTTTCCGTCGTCACAAGATGGCGATGGGCGGCCTGTTCGTCCTGGTTATTTTTGTCCTGATGGCCTTGTTTGCCAAAGTGATTGCGCCTTATGACCCAATCGCTTATCAGGACCCCTACAACAAAAACGCCAAACCCAGTGCCGAACACATTCTTGGCACAGATGAGTTGGGGCGTGACGTGTTTAGCCGGCTGGTTTATGCAGCGCGCATTTCTCTGAGCCTGGCCATTATTGTGGTCCTCCTTTCTGAGAGTTTTGGCGCTCTGATTGGTGGTATCTCCGGGTATTTTGGTGGCTGGGTGGACTCCCTCATTCAGCGTATCGTTGAATTCCTGTTAACCTTACCACTCCTACCCATGTTGCTGGCCTTTTCTTCCCTGCTACGGGGTATTAAGATCCCTGGTGTAGATGACATGTGGAGCAGTGTGATTATCATTGGGGCCATCCTGACTATCTTCGGCTGGATGGGGGCCTGCCGTCTGGCCCGTGGTATGATTCTGAGCCTGCGCAATCTTGACTTCACCGATGCCGCGCGGGCTTTGGGAATGTCCGATCTGGTCATTATCGTTCGCCACATGTTACCCAATGCCTTGGCTCCCATCATCGTCAATGCTACCCTGGGCCTGGGAGGTGTGATTATTTCCGAGTCCGCCTTGAGTTTCCTGGGCTTTGGTATTCAGCCCCCTGTGCCAACCTGGGGTAATATGTTGCAATCGGCGCAGCAGGGTCTGCTGGGCGATCCGGCCAAAATCTTCTATCCGGGTCTGGCGATCTTCCTGACCAGTGTGGCCTTTAACTACGTCGGGGATGGGCTGCGCGATGCTCTGGATCCGCGCTTGAAGCTGTAAGTCGAGGGAGGAAAAACCTGTGGAAACGCAAACCAAACCTGTAAGCGATAAAATTCTGGAAGTACGGGGCCTGAAGACCTACTTCTACACGGAAGATGGTGTGGTCAAGGCCGTAGACGGGGTGGATTTCGATGTCAAGCGCGGTGAAATCATCGCCCTGGTCGGTGAGTCTGGTTGTGGCAAGAGCGTCACGTCCTTCTCGATCATGCGCCTGGTAGGCATTCCGGGTAAGATTGTAGAGGGCGAAATCCTCTACGAGGGGACCGATCTGCTCAAGCTGCCCGAATCCGAGATGCGGCGGATGCGCGGTAACCGCCTTTCGATGATCTTCCAGCAACCGACCTCTTGTTTGAATCCGGTCTATCGCGTGGGTGATCAAATTGCTGAGGTTTTGAAAATTCACCGCAACATGAGCCGGGAAGAGGGCTGGAAACAGGCTGAAGAGCTGTTGCGCATGGTGGGTATCCCTGAACCGCAAAAGCGCGTCTACTCTTTCCCCCATGAGCTTTCGGGTGGAATGGCTCAACGTGTCATGATCGCGATGGCCCTGGCCTGTGAACCTGACCTCTTGATTGCCGATGAGCCGACAACCGCACTGGACGTGACGATTCAGGCCCAGATCCTTGATTTAATGCGGAATTTGCAGGAGAAGTTGGGCTCATCCATCATTCTCATCACCCACGACATGGGGATCGTGGCCGAAATGGTGTCGCGGGTTTCGGTGATGTATGCCGGGCGCGTTGTGGAGCACAGTGACGTGACCAGCATCTTTGCCCGTCCTCTGCACCCCTATACCCAGGGCCTGCTCGCCTCAATTCCTGTACCGGGTAAAGTCCAGCACCGTTTGGACATCATCCCCGGGTCTGTGCCCAACCTGATCAACTTGCCGCCGGGCTGTAAGTTTGCCCCACGGTGCGCTGCCCGCATCAAGAACAAGCTGCATATCTGCACTCAGCAGGAACCGGACCTGATCGAGGTCGAACCTGGACACACGGTTCGCTGCTGGCTCTATCAGTCGCATTAGACCGGTTGCAAGGAGCTTTGGCATGGAACAGACATCAGTGAAACCATCGAACGGAAAAGACGATCTGATTGTCGTCGAAAATCTGGTTAAATACTTCCCCATCCGCCGGGGACTGTTGCAGCGGGTTGTGGCACACGTCAAAGCGGTGGATGGAGTGAGCTTTACCATCAAGCGCGGTGAAACCCTGGGCCTGGTCGGTGAGTCGGGGTGCGGGAAAACAACCGTCGGGCGTACACTTTTGCGCCTGATCCCGGCGACGTCGGGTAAGGTGTACATGGAAGGCCGCGATATTTTCAGCCTGAAAGGTGCGGAACTAAAGGCCTTGCGCAAGGACATGCAAATTGTCTTCCAGGACCCCTACTCCTCGCTTGATCCGCGCATGCCGGTTGGCGAAAGCATCATGGAAGGGCTGAACGTGCACAACATCGGTACCAAAGAAGAGCGCTGGGAGCGGGTCATCAATCTCCTGCGGCAGGTCAATCTGGAAGATTTTCACGCTCGCCGCTATCCGCATGAATTCTCCGGCGGTCAACGCCAGCGTATCGGTATCGCCCGCGCCCTGGCGCTGCAACCCAAGTTTATCGTCGCCGATGAGCCGGTTTCGGCGCTCGATGTTTCGGTGCAGGCGCAGGTCCTCAACATTTTGATGGACCTGCAGGAGGAATACGCTCTGACGTATCTCTTTGTGGCGCACAACCTGAGTGTGGTTGAGCACATCAGCACTCGCGTCGGGGTAATGTACCTGGGCAAAATGGTGGAGCTGGCTTCGCGGGCCGAAATCTTCGCGCACCCCTTGCATCCCTACACTCAGGCGCTCTTCTCAGCCATTCCCATTGCCGATCCGACGGTGGCCAGGAAGCGCGAGCGCATCATCCTGAAGGGCGATGTCCCCAGCCCGATTAACCCGCCTGCCGGATGTCACTTCCATCCCCGTTGTAAATATGCTATGGCGGGCCTGTGCGATAAAGAAGAGCCGCCCTTCAAGGATTATGGCAACGGCCATTTTGTGGCCTGCTGGTTGCTGGAAAAACAAGGGGCGTAAGCCTGGATTTACCTTGCAGGCGGGAGACAAGCTCCCGCCTGTTTTGTTGTCCTTAGAGCTTGTGCTTCAGTGGGTTTTTCTGTTTTAGCAATTGGGCTATACTTGGAGCGATGCTTGAAAGGGCAAGGCCGGAGTGGAACGGACGATGGGGATCGGAACGATAACGCACCTGAAAGGCGCCCGCATCCTGTTGGTAGATGATGACCCCAAGATGATCGCCTTTATTCGGGACATCATCGCGTTGCAGGATGTGGAGCCACTCGTGGCCATGAGTGGCGATGAAGCTTTCGCCTGCCTGGAACAAGAAGCCCGTGCGGGCCGCGAAGTGGACTTGATCTTGATGGACGTCATGCTGCCTGGGGATGATGGCTTCCGCATTTTGCAAAAGGTGAAATCCGACCCGCGCTACCAGTCTATCCCTGTTGTCATGCTCACCGGGCTGGGCTCGGTGCAGGATAAGACGCGCGGATTGCAATTGGGGGCGGATGATTATGTCATCAAGCCCTTCGATCCCCAGGAATTGCTGGCGCGTCTGGGCGTGGTCATGCGCATCCGGCGTACGGAACAGATGCTGCGACGGCGCAATCAGGAACTAGCTGCCATCAATGACATCAACCGCATGATCTCCTCTAGCCTGGACTTGTCCAATGTCCTCGCCACAGCTTTGACGGGCCTGCAAGCCCTGGTACCGGCTCTGGCTTACGCGATTGTGCTCAATGATGAAGACACCGGGGCCTGGTCGGTGCGCATGGCCCGTAGTCGGAATAAAATCTGGCTTGAAGGGCGTTTCCTGAAAGTGACCAATGGCATCATGGAAGAGGCGTTACGTTCGCGGCGTCCGGTGCTTCGGGTGGCCGATGAAGCCGACCCCTGGCTTGAACTGATGGGACGCGCGCCTCTCGACCTGTGTTGTGCGCCGCTCAATACACGCAGTGGGGTTGTGGGGTTGCTTGTCATTATCGGTGAAGCTCACACCCTTTCCGCCGAGCTGGTGGACTTGTTGGATCACCTGGCTGCCGCCTTGGGGGTCGCGGTCAACAATGCCCGCCTGTACGAAGAATTGAGCGAATTTACTGCCGAGCTGGAGCGCTCGCAAAATCAGTTGGTTCAGGCGGAAAAGATGGCGGCCGTCGGCAGACTGACCGCTTCCATTGCCCATGAAATTAACAACCCCCTGCAGGCTATTGAAAACAGCCTGCACCTGGCCTTGCATCCGTCCCTCGACGAAACCCAGCGGCGTAACTACCTCGAGCTGGCAGAGCAAGAGGTGTCTCGGCTGGTTCAAATTGTCAGGCGCATGCTGGACTTTTATCGTCCTGCCAACAACGCCCTGCAGCCGGTCAACGTGAATCGTTGCGTGACCGACGCCCTGGCCCTGGCCCATAAAAAACTTCAACATGGACAGATCGAAGTCATCTCGCGCCTTTCAAATGACATTCCCCCTGTGCGCGGCGTCGCTAACCAGCTTGTCCAGGTGTTTCTCAATCTGATCATCAATGCCGTTGAGGCTATGCCGGATGGCGGAACCCTGTGGGTCGGCTCGGCCTATCAGGCTGAGACCCGGCAGGTCGTCGTCGCATTTCGCGATAGCGGACCGGGCATTCCCTCGGAGGTGCGGGCACACCTGTTTGAACCTTTCCACACCACTAAGCCTACGGGTACGGGACTGGGGTTAACGGTAAGTTATGGGATCATCGAACGCCATCAGGGTACACTGGAAGTTGAAAGCCCGCCAGGGGGAGGCGCAACGTTTATCATAAAATTGCCACGCGCAGAGGAGGAGCAGCATGAGCGAAGCGAAGATTCTAATCGTGGATGATGAAGCGGCCGAGCGGATTACCCTGGGTGAAGCCTTACGCCTGGAAGGCTTTGCCGTGACCCTTGCCGCTTCTGGCGAAGAAGCTATCGCTTTGGTTACAGCCGACCGTGGTTTTGATGCCCTGATCCTCGACCTGCGCCTGCCGGGTATGGATGGTATCGCGGTGCTGGATCAAGCCCGACGTCTACTGCCGGAAGCTGTGGTCATCCTTCTGACCGGCTATGGCACCCTTGAATCGGCGATTCAGGCCATGCGGCGCGGGGCCTATGATTACCTGCTCAAGCCGGCACGGCCGGATGAAATTATCGCTACGCTGCGCCGGGGCCTGGAGGAACAACGCCAGGAAAAGCAACGCCGGGCCCTGGTGGGGCAATTACAAAACACTTTGCAGGCCTTGATTGCCATGGACGGCGCAACTCCAGCGCCTCAACAGACTGAAGCGCCTCTAGATCAGGACCGCTTCCGTCGGATCGGTGATATTCTCATGGACCGTGCCCGACATCTGGTGACCTGTAAAGGCCAGCCGGTGGATCTCACGCCCACAGAATTCCGGTTGCTGGAGTGCCTCATGGCCCGTGTGGATCAGGTCTGCACGCCCCAGGACCTGGTCGCCTGCGCCCAGGGCTACGACTCCGACCCCTGGGGCGCCCGCTCGATTGTTCGGGTCCATGTGCGGCGCCTGCGGCGCAAGCTGGAACCCGATCCCGAAAACCCTCGTTACATCGTGAACGTCCGGGGCGTGGGCTACATGTTCGTCTCTACCCCTGAAAAGGCCAATGCTTACGCCGGCATCAGTGATGATGACGCCTGAACGCTGGCTTGAGGTCGCCATTTCATAACAACTTTCGGGCTACAGGGAAAATTTCACGGAGGTACAACGATGATTCCCAATCAATGGTACGTCGTTTTGGATTCAGAACAGGTCCGTGATCGTCCTGTCGGTGTGACGCGCATGGGCGAAAAACTGGTATTCTGGCGCGATGCCCAGGGCCAGGTGGTCTGCATGACAGACCTGTGTGTTCATCGCGGCGTGGCCTTGAGCAAAGGCAAAGTTCTGGATGGATGTCTGGAATGCCCTTTTCATGGCTTCCGCTACGATAGCCGGGGCCGGGTTGTCACCATCCCCGCCAATGGCAAAAAGACCCCCGTGCCTGAACGTTTCCATGTGCGCCGTTACCCCACTTACGAGGCACACGGCCTCATCTGGATCTGGTGGGGCGAACAACCGCCCGCCGATTTGCAGCCTCCGCGCTTTTTCGAGGACATCACCCCCGACTTTAGCTATGGGCGCGCCTACGACCTGTGGGACGCGCACTACTCGCGCGTGATTGAAAACCAACTGGATGTAGTTCACCTGCCATTTGTGCACTACAACACCATCGGACGCGGCAACCGCACCCTGGTCAATGGACCAGTAGTTGAATGGCTTGATGAGAACACCTTACGGGTTTACGTCTTCAACGAGGTGGACCAGGGACAAACGCCGCGCCGGGCCGAGGAGATTCACCCGCCCTATCCGCGCTTCCACCTGGAATTCCGCTTCCCCAATCTCTGGCAGAACTACATCAGCGATGATGTGCGAGTCCTGGCGGCCTTCATCCCGGTAGATGAGGCCCATACCATTCTGTACCTGCGTTTCTACCAGCGCTTTATGCGCGTTCCCCTGCTTCGTGAGCTCATCAACGCTCTGGCCATGCCTTTCAACCTCATGGTCGCGCACCAGGATCGTCGCGTTGTGATCACCCAGCGTCCCAAAGCCAGTGCTTTAGGGGGATCGGAAGCGCTGATTGCAGGAGATCGGCCTATTGTTGAATATCGGCGCCGGCGCCAGGCCCTGATCGAAGCAGCGCGTCATGCGTGAAGTTCAGTTCCGGAGGTCTCTCTGTGGCTGTTGTTCTTCAGAGTCCCGCTTTTGATCTGAACTGGGACGGCCTCTTCCGGCTGGAAAGTCCGGGTAGGAACATTCTGGGACATGCCGGGGTTGAATGGAGCGAATATGGTCGGCGCGTTGTGCTTACAACACAACACCTGGCCCACACCGCACACATAGAGACCTGTCCCATCTGCGATACCCAAGGCCTGGGGGAGGAGGCGCGTTTCTCTTTCAAGGCCGCGGACGGTTTAACAACCCTCCATGTCGCTTTTCGACTGTATCCAGGGCGGCCCTTTGCTCTTTTGCGCGTTGGCCTGACCAACGAAAGCAAACGTCCTCTGGCCATGCATCGTTTCTTCTTCCGCACCATTCATGGGGGCGTGACCATCCCCGGCGTAACTCAGGGATTCTACCGTCACGGCTGGGCCTCCTGGACCCCCTCCAGTTTCATCCCGGCCAATGAACGCAGCTACGTTCCCTCCATGATTCCACGTTTATTAGGGGGAACCAGCGTTCACAACGCTTTTGTGCCCTGGGGCGGAAAAGTCGGGCTTTTCTGGTCCGAATCAGTTGGGGCTATTGTGACCAATCGCGAGGTCCTGATTCTGGGAGGCGTATCCCTTGCCGACCAGTTTGTACAGGTCCATGTGGATTTACGCCACATTCAATATCCCCGCTTTGAGCTGCAATCCCAGGCCGACGGCGTACTCCTTGAGCCAGGCCAAACCATGACCTCAGAATGGTTCTACCTGGAATGGGTACCCAACAGCAATCCCGATCCTTTTGCCCAATACGCCTATGCGGTTGCCCGGCAAATGGACCTGCACCCCCCTGCCACCGCTCCCCTGGGCTGGTGTTCGTGGTACATGTACTTTGACAAAATCACCGAGGCCGAAGTCATCGAAAACGTGGCTCAGGCGGCTCTGTTACAGGATGAAATTCCCATCCAAATTATTCAGCTCGATCAAGGCTTCGAGGCCATCTGGGGGGATTGGTTGGATCGGAAAACCGATTTCCCCCACGACCTGGGATGGCTGGCGCGGCGCATCGTAGGGTCAGGTTTTACCCCTGGCCTGTGGCTGGCCCCCTTTACCGTGCATCCTCGTTCAAAGCTGGCGCGGGAGCATCCTCACTGGCTGTTACGGACCCGCCATGGCCTGCCCATGATTACAGGGCTGATCTCCAACTTCCTGGCTCGCGCCCTTGACCCCACACACCCGGAAGTCAGCCAGTACCTTCACGACTTAATCACCACCGTGGTTAAGGAATGGGGCTATCGCTACCTGAAACTGGATTTCCTCTATGCGGCGGCCTTGCCCGGCAAATATTACGATGCGCGTTTCACCCGCGCCCAGGCCTACCGGCGCGCCATCAGCATCATCCGCCAGGCGGCTGGCAAAGATACCTTCCTATTGGGATGTGGTGCCCCCTTAGGCCCTTCCGTTGGCCTGTTCGATGCCATGCGGATTGGCCCGGATACCGCACCCTCCTGGTGGCCTGTGTTGTACGGCATGCACTGGCCCGTGCGCAATAATCCCGCCGCACCGGGATTGCGCAACAGCCTTCAGAACGTCGTCACCCGCGCCTGGACGCATGGCCGTTGGTGGCTCAATGACCCTGATGCCGTAATGGTGCGTACCGAACGCACCGAACTCACCCTGGATGAGGTGCGCTTGCAGGCTACCCTTATTGGCCTGTCGGGAGGCCTGGTGATGCTTTCCGACCCCATCGCCCAGGTTACTCCGGAACGCCGTGCCATCTTCAACGTCCTCTGGCCCCCTCTAGTCGAAGGCATGGACGCCCTGGATTTGCTCACCAAAGAGCGCCCCGAATGGATTGTCGCTCCCATGGTTCGCACCTGGGGCCGCTGGCGTCTGGTGGCGTTGGTCAATTGGGGAGATGAGGCGCAACGCATTCTCCTCCCAGAAACATTGTTGGAACTGGAGCACGCGCGAGCCTATCATCTGGTGGATTTCTGGGAGCGTCGCTACCAGCGTCTGGAGGTGGGGCGCGCCCTGCCTTTCCTCACCCTGCCCGCACACGGCGTTGTTCTGCTGGCCCTGCGACCTGTGATGCCCCCGCCGCAGTTGGTGGCGACTACATTTCACATCTCGATGGGAGGCGAAATACTGGATTGGAGCGTTGGGGACCAGGAGGTGACCTTTACCATCCGCCTGGGACGTGTAGCCGAAGGGCAAATCTGGCTTAGCCTGCCCCATCCCCCGGTCCAGGCCTGGGTGGATGACAAGCCTCTCCCCGCTTCTGCCTTACGCCCGGTAGCCCAGGACGTGTGGGCCGTGAACTGTACGGTTGTCCGTGAGGCCCATGTCCGCGTGCGATGGGAACCGCCGGCCTAGCGCGGGCGTGGGCCTTGTACATGGACCGGCTTGCTCACTGGAGCCGATGCCTGCCGGGCTTCCATACCCTGATTGAGTAAGGTGCGTAAGAGGCGGGCCGTATCCTGTAATGCTGCCGTATGCACCATGTCCGGTGTGCGAGGGCGAGGCAGGGGCACCGGCACATTGCCGATAATCTGCCCTGGACGGGGGCTGAGCACAATAACCCGGTCTGCCAGTAAAATTGCCTCCTCAACACTGTGGGTCACCATCAACACCGTGCGGCGGTATTCCTGCCAGATACGCAGCAGCTCGGCGCTCATGTGTTCGCGGGTCAGAGCGTCCAGCGCGCCGAAAGGCTCGTCCAGCAAGAGGACCTCTGGATTCTGGATCAGGGCCCGCGCTAACGCGGCGCGCTGCGCCATCCCCCCTGAAAGGTGCAGCGGGTACTCCTGTTCAAAACCCTCCAGTCTGACCAGACGGATCATCTCCAACACCCTGGAACGAATGTCCGCCGGTTTGGCGCCTTCCAACTCCAGAGGAAGAGCAATGTTGTCCTGGACCGTGCGCCAGGGTAAAAGCGTGGGTTGCTGGAACACCAGCCCCACCTTGCGCGTGGGGCTGGTTACGGGCTTCCCTTCAAGGTAAACCGAGCCGGCTGAAGGCGTGAGCAGGCCAGCTACGATGCGCAACAACGTGGATTTGCCGCAGCCCGAAGGGCCAATCAGCGTTACAAATTCCCCGCGGGCCACACTGAAGCTCACATCGCACAAAGCGTCCAGATCGCCATACAGACCGCGGAAACTGGCCTGCAGCTCACGCACTTCCAGGTAAGGGCTGGTGTTGGGCATCATCAGGGCACGAATTGATTGGTGAACAGCGTATCCAGCGGTACGGTTTGTTGAATCAACCCCGCTTCTAACATCACCTGTTGGGCC
>DAOTZR010000239.1:0-18597 GCA_034434315.1 Anaerolineae bacterium | reverse complement strand
CCATGAGCGCCAGGGAAGAGGCTCCGCAAGCGCTTGGGCTCTGTGGCGGAAGCAGACCAGCGCCGCCCCAATCTGTTCGCGTGTGATCTGATTTGTTGCTGGAGCTTGAGATTCCGCTACCAGCGCGGGGATGGCGTCGCTGGAAAGCGCGGCCAGATAGCCGACATCCAGCTCCTCTCCCCGCCGCGCCCGTTCCACGTTTTGCCGCACGATGAAGGCATCTACGTTCAGCAGTGCGAGCGAAAGGCCAAACCCCAGCAGGGTGAACAGGCCGGCTATGGCGAAAGCGCGCTGGCGCTGGAGCAGGTCCAATACAGCTACGACCAACAGAAGAAGTCCCAGCCATACCATGAAGACATGGGTGTAGGTGCGGAGACGGGTGAAACCGTAGGCCGCTTCATACAGCGCCAGGCGCTGATAGGCCGAAACCAGGATGATGCCTACCAGCACTACGAGGAGCACTCCCAGGATGGAAAACGTGCGGCGCTCCTGAGGGTGTTCGCGTCGGGTGATGGTGCCAAGTACCTGGAGCAGAACCAGGCTGAAAGTGGCCACAATCACCAGTTCCCCAAAGCCATGCCGGGCGTATTCGGCATACGTATACCCCTCCAGGTTAATATTTTGCTCTCCGCCGAAAAAGTATTGGAACTGCACGAGGACAAAAGCGGCGAAGAGCAGGCTGACGCTTCCCATGACGATGAAGGCCTCGGTGAAGCCCAGGAAGGGCGGGATGAGCGGTTTCTCGCGCCCCAGCAGACGCTCATCGCCAGAACGGTCAAAGGCGTGCAGGTAGACACCGCTTACCATCCAGGCCAGGATCAGGATGTAAACCAGGCGGAAAAGGTATTCAGGCAGGTTCTGCAGGCGAAAAAGATCCACGAAAGCCTTCAACTGGCGCTCAAAAACCGGATCGGCTGAGGCCAGCAGACTGGCGAAGATGACCAGCACGGGCAGGGCCAGGAGCAAACCGCGCACCACTGGCCATAAAGACGCGGTTGCTGGTCGTTCCGCGCCCTCTTCGCGCGCCGTGCGGCGCGCATCGGCAAGCGCCTGGGCTGGCCTTACCACCACGCTGCCCAGCAAAGTGAACGCCTGGGCGAAGAAATCAGTGAAACTGTACTCCAGCCACCGGCCTCCGCGATAAGTCACGCTGAGTATGGCCATGAGCAGCAAGGTGAGCAGATACGCCAGGGCCGCGGTTAGGGGTTCACGGCGCAGAAACGTGAGCGCGGCAAGGATCAGGATGAACGGGAGCAGAAGCCAGCTTCGCCGTGCCGGACGAGCGCCTTCACGGTACAGCCAAAAGAAACCGGCCCCCATCGTAGCCAGAACATACAGCGCAAACGTTATGCCGGGCGTCTGTTTCCAGAAGAAAAAGTCGGCCAGCCAGCCCAGCAAAAAAACGGTGTACCAGAAAGGTGACGGAAACTTTTTCATAGCATCCTTAATTCAGAGCTGGTATCGAGCTTTTCAAACATCGGCCTGGGCCATGAGGGCCAGGAAACCAACAACGACAGGCAGCGCGGCGCGAAAAGCGGGCTTGCCTGCGTTAGCGGCAATCAAATCGAAGTCGTGATCGGCGTAAGGTACCTCCATCAAACCAACCGGGACCCGGTTAGCCCGCAGGGCGGTGTAAAGATAGCGACTTTGCGCCACGGGGACGAAACTGTCCATCCGCCCATGCAACAACAACGTAGGCGGCGAATCGGGCCCTACATAAGTGAGCGGCGACCAGGCTTCATACAGGTGGAAATCGGCGTAAGGCGAGCTGCCCAGCAGCCGCGGCAACAAATCCACAGCGTTGACGTAACTATTCTCCGGGCGTAAAACGCGCAGGCGTTGCAAGGTCCGGGTCCACAGTCGGTACAGGGGGCTTCCTTCGGGGATGTAGGGCATATGCCTCAGATGCTCGTGTTCGGTAAGCAGCTCGCTCACGCCATACCAGGCGATTACGCCGCGCACCCGTTGCTCCGGCCGAGCGGCCGTATAAGCTGCGAGCAGCGCCAGATGGCCGCCAGCTGACCCGCCGCCCAGGACGACCTGCCGGGGATTAACGCCGAATTGAGGACCCGTGCTCTTCATCCAATGCAGAGCCTGGCGCACCTCGGCGAGCATGGCGCCCAAGTCCGCCTGGGGCGCGAGCGTATAGGCCAGGTCCAGAATCACATGACCCTGAGCGGCCAGATGGCGGAACAGGGTACGCGAACACAGGTCTTTATTAAAGTAATACCAGGAACTGCCGTGCAGGAAAATCAGCCCCACGCCGCTGGGCTTGACGAAAGGCGGCGGTAGCCACAGATCGGCCTTCAGCGGGGTACCACAGGTCGCCGTTCCGATGTTGATGTCGCGCTGCCAGCGCACCTGGCGCGGGGGACGCATCAAGCTGGCCAGCCTCTGGCGCTGGATGGGCGGGATGCGCTCGCGCCAGGTAGCGCCAAAGGCCTCGGCCAGGGGATCATGGCGTTGATGCAGGACCGCATGTGCGTGATAGCCTGCGCTTACCAGACCGACCAGCCCCATCAGAGCCGTGATGGGGGCGCGCCGCCGTAGTCCACGCCAGAAGCTCAATCCTCCCAGCAAAGCGATCCAGGGGCTTAGCGCGGTGCTCACGAACTTGATCGGCGCCAGGATGACGCCATAACCGCGCGGAACCCGGCTCAAACTGCTGAGGCCCAATACAGCGCTTAAACCTGCCGTCCAACGGCTCCAATGGCGCATAAGCTTTCTCCTTACCTGGATTTTCAAACTGCGTTTGAAGCTGCCTTAAACCTGTGCGAATCCCGGAATCAACACCTTAATCCTTGCATAAAGTATTGTAAACGCTTTCAGGGCTTTGCCAAGTCGGTTTCGCGGCCCGGTAGCGGCTTGACTTTTTTCATGCTTCAGCTACCATACAACCCATAAAGAATTTTTTATAAGTGAACTGCCATGAGAACTGAGTGGAACGAGGCGCGTATGCGTCAGCTTGCCCGGCAACTTCAGGCCTTGAAGGGTCTGGTGCGGTTGCGGTTGGTGCGCTTTCTTGTCGAGGGCGACCTTAGCGTTTCGGCGCTGGCCGAGCGCCTGCGCCTGAGTCAGCCCCTGGTTTCCTGGCATCTCCGCCAACTCGAGCTGCAGGGCTTTGTGACAGCCGAGCGCTGCGGACGTGAAATCCATTATCGCCTCCAGCCCGCTGCCTTTGCCGATTTGCAGGACAATTTACGTGACCTTTTGATGGCCAGCTTTGGCGTATCTTACGAAAAAGAAGCAGAGGAGACCTGTTAATGGAAAAAGCACAATCACCTTTGACCCTGACCGATCGCTTGCGGCACTTCTTTACCCCCTTGATTACGCCCCTCGCGGCCTCGCTGGGCAAGCTGGGCATTCATCCCAATACCATCACCTTGGTGGGCTTTTTGCTCACCCTGGGTGTGGCAGGCGTGCTCAGTCAGGGCTACCTGGTGCTGGGAGGTGCGTTACTGCTCGTGACTTCGTCGCTGGATGCGCTCGACGGCGCTGTGGCGCGCACGATGCAGACGCAGAGCCGCTTTGGGGCTTTTCTCGACTCCACACTGGATCGTCTCTCCGAAGGCGTCATCTTCCTGGGGCTGTTGCACTGGCTGTTGCTTGAGCATCGTTTGCAGGATGTGTACTGGCTTTTCCTGGCTCTGCTGGGTTCAGTCATGATTAGCTATGCCCGTGCGCGAGCCGAAGGCCTGGGGCTGAGCTGTAAAGTCGGCCTGGTGACCCGTGTGGAGCGCGTAATCATAACGGGAGTACTGCTCATGCTGCAGTGGGTCACGCCTTTGCTGATGCTCCTGGCCTGCCTCACCTGGATCACCGTGGTGCAGCGCATTCTTTACGTGTATCGCGAAGCCCAGCGGATGGGAGGGGAGCATGGCGAAAAAGCCTGAGGATTTGAAGACGTTGGAAAGGCGCCTGGAGGAGGCGCGTGCGTCTGGTGACCGCGCGGCGGAGGTGCAACTCACTGGCGAACTGGCGCAACGGCTCCTGGCCCAGGGCGATCTGGAAGCGGCTCAAGCGGCTTATCAGCAAGCACTGGCATGGCTGCGCGAAGCGCAGGATGTGGCCGGTGAGGCCGCGCTGCTCAACGATTTGGGCAGCGTGCATCTGGCCAGGCGGGAGTGGGACACCGCGCGTGGTTATCTGGAGCAGGCGCTGGCACTACGGCGGGATTTGGGAGATGCCCAGGGTGAGGCTGTGACCCTCACCAATCTGGCTGGCGTGTATGACGGCCTGGGGGACTACGACCAGGCGGAGGCCCTGTATACCCAGGCCCTGGCTTTACGGGAAACACTCAATGATGTCACCGGCCAGGCGCGGGTGTTGAGCAATCTCGGCGTGCTGTACGCGCGCCAGGGTAACCTTGCGCGTGCCAAAGCGACGCTGAATCGAGGCCTGGTGCTGGCCAATCAGGCCGGGGCCAAAGAGGTAGTGCAGAATATCCGTAAGATCCTCTCGCAGGTAGGACGCCATCGGCGCTAGGGCTTTGTTAGACTGGCTTCTGCTGTTTTTAACCTCATATTCGGGGACCGCCTCCGTCCCGGATGCCAGGGGAGAGCAGGCTCATTAAGAATGTTTTTTTGCGGGCGGCTCGCCGCCCGCAAACTTCATCCTGGGTACTTCCAGGAGCTGAACCCGGCTTCTTCGCCCTCTAACCTCCGCCTTTCTCCAGCAAAAAGCCCAGGAACAGGCGCTTACGGTAAGGAAAGTGGGCCGGTGGAGGGAGCAGGTCTTGGGGTATAGCCCGCGTCGCGGGCGCGGATAAAGGCCGGCCGGGCCTCTGCCCCCGTCATCTCCAACGCGACGCCGTACAGATACCAGGCTTCTCCCCGGCTTGCATCCCGTGCCACAGCCTGCTCCAGCCATCGCCGTGCCGTGAGGCCATCGCCTTTGAGCAGGGCCTGCCAGCCCTGCAGGAGCAACGTCTCAGGCGCGTCCGGTGCTTGCTCTAAACTGCCACGCAAGGCGCGCTCCAGGACCGGGCTGCTCTGACTGCGCTCCAGGTAGAAACGTGCCACGCTTTGCCAGACAGCGACATCCTCCCCGGCCCGATCCAATGCGGCGTTTGTCCACACATCCACCTGTTCGTAGCGGCTTTGCAGGGCGTAAAGCCGGGCCAGGGCCAGACAGGGCGCCGGATTGCCAGGATCGAGCCTGTGCGCCTGAAACAACGAAACTTCGGCGCCGGGGTAATCCGCTTCCTGGAGCTGTAGCAGGCCCAACAAGCTCCACGCCAGGGGCTGTTCCGGCTTGAGACGGAGCGCCTGATCCAGGGCCTGGCGCGCCTCCTGATACCGCTGCTCCTGAATCAACGCCGCACCCAGCCAGGCCTGGGCTGTGGCGTGATGCGGGTTCGCCGTGACGATGGGCCGCAGCAGACACAGGGCCAGCGCCCATTGGCGCTGATTGAGCAGCGCCGCTCCCAGGGATAGGGCGCAGGCGGTTGCATCAGTACAGGTGTCCAGGCTATGGCACAACCCCTCATCCTGAGCGCACAGCAGAGTCCGGGCCGTGGCCAGGTCATCGGTGAGATGGAACACCGCCCATACCTGTCGGGCTTCGGGGTCGGCGGGGAGAGCGGCATACCAGGCCTCGCTTTCCTGGCGTGCCTGCACGCACATTTCGCGTAGCGATAAAACGTGAGCTATAGCCTGCCAGGCGGCGTGACTTTCCGGATGGCGCTCGCGATGGTGCTGGGCCAGGGCGTAGGCCTCATCCCAGGCCTGGAGCGCCAGCAGGGCCGGCAGGGTCAGTTCGTTGATTGTGTCAGGGTCGGCGCCGAGTTGCCGGGCGGTTTCCAGCAGGGCGCGCGCCTCCTGGGGGCGGCCCCAGTCGGTGTAGAGCTGCGCCAGGCGCAGGGCGGGGTAGGGGGTGGCGAGGGCGTCCAGGGCCTGGCGGTAAGCGCTTTCGGCGTGCGTGCGTTGACCCCGGGCTGCGGCGCTTTCAGCTTCGCGCAGGAGGGCCAGGGCCGGGTGCGCGCGGGCACTTCCCCCGTCCAGCAGAATCACCAGGACTATCAACGCACGCCAGAGCTGGCGTCCCATGGCTTTCATGGTGTTGTAGCACTCCTTAATGGTCGCTCCGCATCCTGACATGGTCGCGATGGCGATGGTCTTTCCCTACTTGTGTTTTACGTACAGCAGCTTCAGCCTGACCGGGCTGCCCTCCCCGCTTGCGATGCGGGTTAAGGCGGGCCAGCTCCCTCCCCGCTTGCGGTGCGAGTTCGGGCGGGCCAGCCCCCTCCCCGCTTGCGGGGAGGGCTGGGGTGGGGCTACCCTCCCCGCTTGCGAGGCGAGTTCGGGTGGGCCAGCCCCCTCCCCGCTTGCGGGGAGGGCTGGGGTGGGGCTGCCCTACCCGTAGACGGGCGCTGCCTGAAGTTGACTAAGTTCTAAAAACTGGTATGATTCCCAGCGCGCGGGCGGTTAGCTCAGTCGGTTAGAGCGCCTCCCTTACAAGGAGGAGGCCGTAGGTTCGAGTCCTATACCGCCCATTTTTGTTGCCTCGTTTTCACCGTGCCGTTGATGGGCTTCGCCTTGAAATCCCGGCTTTTCCCTCCCGTTCAGACCATCAGCTTGATGCTTCTTTCAGGCAGCAGTGCCGTCAGTTCGACGCGTTGGAAGTAGTAGCGGTAGGCCGCGGTTTCGGTGAGCAGGGCCTGCAATTGTGCGCGCAGCACGCGCACTTCCGCTTCGGGTTGGACAGCGCCGCCGGGAGTCAGGTGCAGGGTCCCGTCCGCATCTTCGCTCACGCTTACGATGCCCTGCGCGGCCAACCAGGCCAGGCCTTGACGGACCGTCACGGGCCGGTGCGCCATGGCTGCCGCCAGATGGACCAGCTTCACCCGCCCGGCGTAGACCTTCAGGGTGTGCTTGACCAGGCCCAGCAGGCGCTGGACGAAAGCCTCTGGCTTATCCAGGTCGGGATCCCCGCCGAAGAGCACCACCTGTTGCGGGGCCACAAGCTCCAGAGCCTCGGCCCATTCCTCCGGGCCGGGCGGGGCCTCCCAGACCACCAGGGTTGCGGCCGGGCCAAGCTCGTGCCGGCGCTTCCCCTTGACCGGCCCAGCTTCTGCCCACAGGCATACATCCGGCGCCGTCTGCCAGGGGATGAGTAGCGTGTGGGGATGCGGTTCGCGGCGATAGTCGTACACGTAGATGGCGGGTTGGGGTGGTGGCGGAAGCGGTACGGCCTGGGGACTGTGTGGACGTGCATCCACAAAGAGAAGCTGCACCCGCTGCGTGCCGCGGTACTCGTTGATTTGTGGGACGTAGGCCAGGTCCAGCGGCGCGGGGGGCAGCTCCACCGTCGCCCCGTTCCACCAGACTACCTCGGCCAGGGCCTGCTGCTCGTCGGCCACGATCAGGCGCCGATGCTGGCGCGTGCGTCCCATGCGCTGTTCGCTTTGCAGGGTCAGACGCTGGGTGACGAACACGGGTTGGGGATTGCCCGGCCCAAAGGGACCCAGACGGCGCAGGTCGCGCACCAGCTCCAGCGAGAGCGTGTCCAGGGGGACCAGGGCGTCAATGGTCAGGGTGGGGGACGGCGGTTCCGGTCCCAGTTGCCTGGCTACGCTGCGCGCCAGGCCGTGACGAAAGGCCGCGATGGCCTCGACGGGCAGGCTCAGACCGGCGGCCATGGGATGACCCCCGTAACCGTGTAACAGATCCGCCTGTTCGGCGATGGCGGCGGTGATGTTGCAGCCCGGCACCGAGCGTGCTGAGCCGCGCGCCAAAGCCTCACCTTCCGGCGCACACAACAGCACCACGGGCCGGGCGTAGCGCTCCACCAGCCGGCTGGCCACAATCCCCACCACCCCAGGATGCCAGGCCGGATGGTCCAGGACCAGGGCGGACAGGTCCAGCCATTCCGGATGCCGCTGGAGCAGGGCTTCGGCGCCTTGTTCCACCAGGTCGCACAGGTGTTGGCGCCGGGCGTTCAGCCCTTCCAGTTCCGCGGCCCAGATGCGGGCTTGAGTGCGATCGCGGGTGGTGAAGAACTCCACGATGAAATTGGCATCGCTCAGGCGTCCGGCAGCGTTCAGCCGCGGCCCCAGGCCAAAACCAATGCTTTCCTCCGTCAACAGGTCGGGGACCAGGCCAGCCTGGGCGATGAGGGCCTGTAATCCGGGGCGCTGTGTCCGGCGCAGGGCCTCCAGGCCGCGCTGCAGCCAGTAACGCGCATCGCCGCACAATTCGGCCACATCCGCTACCAGCCCCAGCGCCACCAGATCGAGCTGACGGGCAGCCAACTCCTCGCCGCCCAGGGCCAGGGCCAGGAGGAACGCCACGCTGCTGCCCGGCAGGGTGCTCTGGGGATGGCCGGGGGGCAGGCGTCTGGGGTTGACCAGGGCCTGGGCCGGCGGTAGCTCTTCGGGTAATTCGTGGTGATCGGTGATGAGCACCGTGACCCCACGCGCCCGCGCGTAGGCGATGGCCTCGTGCGCGCTGATGCCCGTGTCGCAGGTGAGCAGGACCTTCGCCCCGGCATCCAGCAGCGGCGCGAGGAAGGGCACGCTGATGCCGTGCGATTCGGGGCCGCGTACCGGGATGTGATAGGTCACCCGCGCGCCCAGAGAGCGCAACGTGTCCACCAGGATAGTCGTTGCGGTCTGACCGTCCACATCAAAGTCGCCCCAGACCAGGATGGGGTCGCCGGCGCGGATAGCGCGCCTGAGGTGTTCGACGGCGACGGCCAGGTCGGGCAGCTCGCCGGGCGGCGCGGGGGTGTAACTGGCGGGGTCGAGGAAACGGCGCGCCGCTTCGGGGCTGTGAATGCCGCGTCGCACCAGCAGCTCGGCCAGGAGCGGATGGCCGCCCACGCTGGCTTGCAGGTCGGGCGGAACGGAGACGGGATCAGGCAAGCGCCACTGGGTCATGCCCGCCTCAGAATTCGATTTCGGCGATCTGTTCCAGATCGGGCAGCTCGAAGCGCCACAGTGCGTCCTCGTCTTCCTCCAGCTCCTCCAACCGTCCGGCCTGGGTTCCGCGATCGCAGTAGCCGCGATAAGCGCAGAATTTGCAATGCGCCAGCGTTTCGGTCGGGGGCAGCAGCTCCGGGCCGACTTCGGCTGCGGCCTGGATCAGACGGGTCAGATAGGCCTCATCCGCGGCGTAGGCCTCGGCGGTGTAGTCGAAGCGTTCCATGGCCTCCGGGTCCTCGGCGAACCAGTAAAACATCTGCACCGCTTCGGGAGGGAAGGGCTGGCCGGCGTTGAGCGCGGCCCCAGCGCGCACCAACAGATAGCGGTAGACGCGCGTCTGCAGGCGGGCTCCCAGGGTGGACCGGCGCGGGCGCTGCCGGGACGTCTTCCAATCAAAAATGAGCGCCTGCCCCGGCTGCACCAGGATCAGGTCATACGTCGCCGTGAGGCGATGCCCGCCCAGCGCCGCGCCGAGCGTGTATTCTGGGTAGCGCGTCCCCGCGCCGACCGGTTGCGTGCCCAGGAACGCGCGCCACCAGCGTGCCACAGCCTCATCCTGGATGCTGCGGCTGAGCACGTCTTCCGACAGGCCCAGCCAATACTGGTGCACCAGCCGATGGAATTCCTCACCGGCCCGCTGATGGCGCTCAAACTCCTCCAGGGGTTCGACGGCGACCGCCGGCCAGGCCAGATTGAGCACGTAACGCAACTGAAACCGACGGGGACAATCCACCCAGTCTTGCAGGCTATGCTGACTGAACTGAAATCCTTTGGGCAGCATCAGGCCTCCTCTGCCGGATTCGTGAGCCGGCGTTCCTGCCGGTACGCCTCATACCACGCCTGGAGATGGATGAGCGCCATCGCCGGCACGGCAGGATGCTGATCCCGGCCCTTATTGTAGCTCACGATCAGCTCTTTCCGCGCGCGCGTGATGCCCACATACAACAAGCGCAGACGTTCGGCGGCGTAATCCAACCGGGCGCGCTGCGTCGCCTGGCCCGGCACGTAACGCAGCAGGCCTTCCGGTTCGCGCAACGCCTTGAGCTGGGCCAACATCTCCGCTTCCATATTGAAACCCTCGCGGATGAACCATTTTTCGCCGATGTACTCGTCATGGCTCTGGCCGGCGGGAAAATCGTAATTATTCACCGAAAGCAGGTACACCCGGTCCCATTCCAGCCCCTTGGCCTTGTGCATCGTAGTCACCACCACCTTACCGCGATGCTGTTCCGGCTCAAAGCCCGTATCATCCGCGTCAATACCGGCGAACTTGCGCTCATTGTTGGCGATGCGGTCTAGTTCTTTGGCCAGATCGGGCAGGCGCAAATCGGGATGCAGGTCGGCGTAGCGGCGCAGCTCCAGCGCCAGGCGGTGCGCCGTCGCCAGGGTCACCGGCTCGGTGAACAGGTCCTGGGCCAGCGTGAGCAGCAACTGATCCACCGGGAGCATAACCCCCATCTGCCAGCGGCGCACCTGCTCCCGGAAAGCGGCCAGGTGTTCCCGCAGGTCGGGTTGGTTTTCGGGGATGATGAGGGCCGCCAGCCAATCGCGTTCCAGCCGCGGCCAGAGGTAGTCTTCCAGGCGCGGGCATTTGCGAAGCAGCGCCGCCGTCGTTTTCTGGAGCTGCGCGCCTTCCGGCGTTTCGCTCAGGTGGCGCGACCACACCTGATATACCCGCACCAGATGGCCGGCATCCTCCGGCCGGGCCAGGTAGAAGAGCAGGGTCGCCAGGTAGCGGGCCGTTTCGCGGGTTGTGCGCGTGCTGCGCAGCAACTCCACGTAGGGCAATCCGGCCTTTTTCAGCGCCTCCACCACATCCTTGCCCCGCTCGTTGCGGGGGACCAGTACGGCCACCGTCGCTTCGGGATGGGCGGGCAGCCACTTTTTGAGCGAGCGCACCACTCGCTCCAGCTCCTGATCGGGCGTCACCCGGGTCATATCCAGGTAAACTCGTTCCGGATTATCGGGGGGATTGGGCTGCGGGTCGTCGGGCGGGGTGGGGCGGATGTAGGGCGGTTCGAGGGCGCGCCGCAGGCTTTGATGGGGATGTTCCTGCGCGGTCCAGCGGATCAGTTCGTTCGCCAGGGCGATGATGCTGGGCGTAGAGCGTCCGGAATCGGGCAGGTCCACAGCCAGCACATCCAGCTCGCGGATGAAGCGGCGCAGGTGCTCCGGGCTGGCTGTAGTGAAAGTTTCGTAAATTGCCTGATTGGGGTCGCCTACGCGCACCCAGTTTCCCTCCGGCCCGCTGAGCAGGCGCAGAATGGACTCCTGCAACAGGCTGCTATCCTGCGCCTCGTCCTCCAGAATGTAGGGCCAACGCCGGCGCAAGCGCGCCAACAGGGCCGGATCCAGGCGCAACATCTGCAGCGCCAGTCGGATTAAATCGCTGAAATCCACCCCGCCGCGATAATTCAGGGCGCGCTGATAGGCCTGATAGATCTCCAGGCCCATCTCCAGCAGTGGGAAACTTTCATCCAGCGCGTCCAACTGTTCTTTGATCATTGAAGGGGTGAGCTCCAGGTCCTTCGCCTGGCGGATGAAAACGCTGGCCAGGTCGGTCACCAGGGCGGGCAGATTGTTCGTCCTGACGGCGTGTAGCTGCTGTTCTTTCAGATCGGATGACAGGAACCCATCCAGGGCCTGCGGATGGTCACGGAGCCATTCCAGAGCCGCTTCCTGCAGCAATTGCGCGCTGGTGGTGTCGTCAATGATGATCAGGTCGTCGCTCAAGCCCACCAGGTCCGGACGTTCACGCAGGATATCGTGCGCTAGGCCGTGCAGGGTGCGCACGCGGTAGCCGATGCCGGGGAGCAGGCCGCGCTCGCTGATGAAGCCGGCCACGCGGCGGGCGAAGTTATCTACCGCGGCGTTGACCAGGGTGACGATGAGCACCTCCTGGTCCTCGTCCAGGTTCCCCTCGGCCACCAGCGTGGCGGCCAGATACGAAAGAGTATGGGTCTTGCCGCTGCCGGGGACGGCAATCACGCCCATCTTGCCGCTGCGATAGGCCAGCATCTCCTGCTGTTTGGGCCGTGCGACAAAACTCATGCTCCCTGTCCTTTCATCCCGCGTGGGGTTACCAGGCCCCTGGCGTGTTGGCCAGTTGCTGCACCAGGGTGAAGTACCGCCCCACATGCCAGCCATCCGCCAGGGCGTGATGGACCTGTACGCACAGACTCATCCTGTAGCCGGCGCCGTTGGGCGTCACCTTCCCCCAGGCCAGGCGCGGGATCGAATCCACCGGGTGCAGGTGAATCGGGTGTTGCAGCGAGGTGAGGCTGACCCAGGGGATGGACGTCATGTAGAGCAAATCGTCGCGTCCCGGCTCATCCTCCAGGCTGGGATGGGCCTGCGCCGCGGCAATGGCCTCCGTTGCCTGGGCCAGGAACTGCCCGTAATCCGGCGTGTAATCGAAGGTGCAGAAGCCGAACAAATTGCCCGCCGTCGGCACAGTCACCGAAGGCCGCACGCGCTCATGGCAAAAGACGCCTTCGGGGCGGATGCGCAGGCGGAAGGCTTCGACCTCATGCGCCGCGCGCGTGAGCAGGTAAATCATGGTCTGGAAGAACGACACATCCTGCTCCCTGGTCCAGGGGTAGAGCTGCGTCATATCCAGCTCTCCGCACAGGTTGAAATGGGGGTAGTCCATCGCGTTGAATAGCTCAAAATGCTTACGTCGAGGCCAGGTTTCCAGGTCAATGTAGCTCATGCTAACCTCTTCAACATGGTTTGGACGGCCTGCAGGAGCGGGCCGCGCTCTTCAAACCCCTGCTCGCCCAACTCACTCAGGCCCAGGTAGACCCGTTCGCGGCAACGGTCGAGCAGGCCTTGCACCAGGCGCTGCAGCGTTTCCTGCCGGGCGGCGAATTCCTCCTCGGTGGTCCAGGTGCGGCCTTCCTCCCAGCTTCGGCTGAGCACGTAGGGATGCGTCAGGGGCTGATAGAGCCGTTCCCACCAGCCGCGTGCGCCGACCTCCAGCCAGAACTGGAAGCGGACCGGCCGGTTACGCATCAAAAACGTATGGGCCGGGGCCAGGAGTACGGCGTCGGGTTCCTCGTCCAGCCAGTTTTCCAGGTACAGGGCGGCGATGACGCCCTGCTCGACCATGCGCAGGTAATCCGGGCCGGTCGCATCCGGAGCCACCTGGCGGAACTTACGTGCGGATTCGACCAGGCGCGCGGCTGCGTTGCTGGCATCCGGGTTGCGGTGAAAGCCGTAGCCCGGTTGAGCCAACACCTCGCTGAACAGCCGGCTGAAGAAGTGATCCAGGGCCGCGGGCGGGCCGGCGTGATAAGCGTCCAGCCATTCGCGCAGGGCTTCGTAACGCCCGCCGAACATGTAGGTGATGCGCTGCTGCATCTCCGCGGCGATGCGGTCAAAAGGACTCAACTGCGGTTCGCCGCCGCTGGTGCGGTACACAATCGCGCTGAGCAGATGGGCGCGCACCAGGTCCAGGTCGGCGATGGCCTGGAGCAGGGCATAGCTCACCTGGGCCGGGGAGGGTAACAGGCGCCATTGCGGATGAGCCAGGGCGGCCAGGGTGATGAGGGTCTGGGCGGCGGGTTCCTCGCGCAAGGCCCGCGAAGGGCGATGGGAGCGGAAGGGGATGCCCCGCGCCTGCAGGCGCGTGCTCAGGGCGAAGCGCAGCGCGTCACTCAGGAAGGGTGCCAGCACCACAATTTCGCCGGGCGGCACCTGTTCCTGCTGCACCAGGTGCGCAATCTCATCCGCCACCGAATCCAGCATTTGGGGGTGATAGCGATGCAGCGTAAAGCGCAGGGCCGCCTTGACCTGACCTTCCGGATCGGGCGGGGCGGGTTCATGCCGCAGCGCGCGCGTCAGGTGCAGGCGCAGGGCCGTCACCGGCGCTGGGGTGACGAAGCTGTGCGTCAACGTGAGGCGCTGCTCGCAGGCCGTCGCCAGGGCGTGCGCACCTTCCGGGGCAGCGCCCATGAAGAGCCGATAGCCCCCGTCCTCATCTACCAGAAATAAAACCCCCTCGCAGGCCGGCATCCAGGCGCGCAGCAGATCGTGCGTGACAGGCACGTCCTCCTCCAGGTTGTCGGCGATGAGGTAGCGGTAGCGTTGGGTGAGATAAGCGCGCACCAGCGGCCTGGGCCAGAGCTGGCGCGTGAAGACCTCTACCTGGAGCGAAAAATCGAGCAGGTTGTTTTGCAGGCAGTACGTGCGGAAAGCCTGGACGCAGGTTTGCATCTCGTCGTACATTCGCATCCGGGCCTTTTCGCCGATCCAGGCGCCTTTAAGCCGTGCGGCCAGATGCTCCAACGGGAGCGCATTGACCGCGGCTTTGTTCAGGTTGTCCAGGAGCTGGCTGTACAGGCGGTTGCGATTGAGGGTGATGCTTTCGAAATAGCCCTCTTCCAGGAAAGGTGCAATCACGCGCGCCATGTAGTACTGGGCCGTTTCCAGGGTAAGGAAGATGGGCGGACGTTCAGGATAGGCGAAGCCGGCTTCCTGGGCCACCAGGGGCCAGAAGAGCTGGACCATACGGCGGGCCAGGCTGCCCAACGTCATCACATCCACGGCGCCACCGGCCGGCAGGGAGGGCGCGCGCAGCAGGTCGTAGTACGGGGCGGCCAGCGCCCTCTGCGGCGTGAACACCAGGATGCGATCTGCGCGGTAGCCTTGCTCCAGCAGCCAGCGCAGATGGACTACTGCTGCGGTGGTCTTGCCGCATCCGGCGCGTCCGGTCACGGCCAGCCTGAGCGTCGGTTCTGCGGTAACAATGGTGTGTTGTTCGGGCGTGAGTGTATCCATGGGTGTAATCATAGCACAATTTTAGAACTCCTGGATATTGTCCATGCCCACGGCTGGGCTTGTCAGGCGCTAATCTCAAGCGGTTGGGAGTGTTTGCAGTTTATGGCATTGACTCTCATCTCTTATGAAGTTTAAGCGGGTAACCATGCACGGCGTCGCGTGACGGACAACCGGGTGGCGTCGGGCGTCGGCCTGCGCCGACGTCTGACCCGGTCGGTTTAGGCCGACCGTTGGCCGCAGGCCGGCGGCGATAGCAATCACCGCCTGGGCCTGCTCTCCCCCTCCCATTCGGCCATCCGCCGTTACCCAATTAAATCTTTAACGTTCATTACTCTGCAACACAACGGCAAAGCTCGCGGTGATTGAAATCGTACCCTTTTAATCCGCGACGCCAGGGGACTTCGCCCTGAACGGAGCTGTTACCCGGTTAAATTGTTAACGTTCATTAAGGGGAGAGTGGGGGGTAAGGCGACCGAAAGAATAAAATCCTGGTAGCATACAAACAAAGCACCACCCGTTGTCCTCCAGGCTGCACGCCCCGCTACTCGGTGAACGGCACAGGTACGGAAAGATGAATGAGGTTGACCGAAAATCTGGTTGTTTTTGCCTTAAACTCAGGTATAATAGTTTGTGTAATTTACCGAATCGTAACTTGCGTAAATCATCCAAGAGGGGGTAAACATGGCTCCTAACGTTCAGGTTCGTCGGGCTCGATTACAGGATGCGCAGATGATTGCCGACTTTGTCAATAAGGCACGGCCCGGCTCCACGCCCGTTACGCGGATGGATGTTGCCGAACGCTTCAGTTATGTTGGCTTTTTTATCGCCGAGTTTGATGGACAAATGGTGGGGTTGCTCGGCTGGCAAATTGAGAACCTGGTGGTCCGGGTCACAGATTTCCTGATCGCACCCTCGATTGATCGGGTTGTTGCTGGTAAGGCCATGATTACGGCCATGGAAGAAGAAGGCCGGAATCTGGAAGCCGAAGCGGCGGTGCTTTTCCTGCCGGTTAATCCCAGCGCGGAGTTAGTTTCCTTCTGGGAGCTGTTCGGTTATGAAAAGCGTCTGGTGACGGAGCTGCCCAAGGCCTGGCGTGAGGCTGTTTTGGAGTGGAACAGCACGCAGCATGAAGTGATGCTCAAGAAGCTGCGCGAGGGTATGGTCCGGCGTCCTATTTAGGCCCGATGTCAGTTGAGGAGCATGGAATATGGGTAAACTCAAGCAGTTATTTCTGGCCCATCCGCGCCTGGTAACCTGGATTGTTTTAGCTGTGGGAATGGAAGTTGTTTTGCTCTGGTCGGCGCGTGATGTAGGGCTGCCTCTGGCCGGATGGGTAACCCTGACGCTGGCCACGCTGGGCGTCGCCGCTCTGGCCGTATGGATTATCTATTGGGACGATGACTCCGCAGCCGAAGGGTAGCCGTCATTCTGACTTTTAAAATAACTAGGCCCCTGGATGTCCAGGGGCCTGGTGTTTTAAGAGTTTTCAGGAAGTTCGCTATCCTGGGGATAGCGCTGTTTAATGGTCCGGGTTAACCACCATCCCAACAGGCCGAAAAGCGCTACGACACTCTCTAAAACCCAGATTTTAACCAGAGTATCCACGCCCCAGAACTGGCCAAAGGCGGCCCAGGTGTCAATGAGGGTTTTGAAGGCAAATGCCACCCAAAACCAGCGGTTTTCCCGGCGGACCAGGGCGTAAAACAGGGCTACGTTGCAGCCGGTATGCACCAGGATGGTGAAAAAGCGTTCCCAGATCGGCGCCAGGCCGTACAGGATATTGTTGAGTTGA
Source organism: Anaerolineae bacterium (assembly GCA_034434315.1). Classification (GTDB taxonomy): domain Bacteria; phylum Chloroflexota; class Anaerolineae; order B4-G1; family SLSP01; genus DAOTZR01. The sequence goes on along the minus strand of DAOTZR010000239.1, from coordinate 2,101 downwards.
GCCAGTTGTTCAAGCTGATAGGGGGTGAAAAGGCCGGGATTGGTCATAGCCAGGAGGACATTGGTCAGCGAGCTCAGGCCCAGGAAAAGCGCCTCGATAGCTCCAAAGGCGATTCCAAAGCCCAGGGCGTCGTTCCAGCCGGCCCGGCCCAATCGGGTCAGGCGCAGGACCAGCCATACCAGGGCTACCTCAAAGACGCCGGTGAGAGCGCCCACATACAGGTAGAATAGTCCTTCTCCAAGGGGGGCTTTGAGGGCCTGGGTGAGGGCCTGATACATGGGGCCGTTGAAGGGAATGGCCCAGGCGAATTTGAGCGCCACACTGCCCAGCCAGCCCAGCGCTCCCCATCCCAGATAGCGCCAGCCGGCGCCGCATGTTAAAGCGTAGACCACGAAGGCCACAGCAACCACCATCATTCCCAGACCGCTAAGCAGGGCGATGGGTTGAACCCGTGCTACGGAGATTTCGCCCGGCTGCCAGGCGAGGGAATAGGAGCCCTGGGTCGGACCGTCCCAGCGCAATCCCAGGCGATAGGTCCCGCTTTGGGCTGGGCGCACTACCGTGTTCACGCTGAAGGGTTGGCCGGCCTGGGCGGTGGCCTGCCATACCACGCTGTCATCAGCGGTGAGGAGCTGGGCGGTTAAGCTGCCCTTTTGCAGGTTAGCGCGGAAGTCCAGACCAACCGGGTCCTGAGCCTGGGCTACCGGCACGGAAAAAGGAAAATCCTCCCCTGCGGTATCTTTGTTGAGCATGCCATTGATGTTGGCGCCCTGGATGGCAGGGGTAGGGGCAGAGCTCTGGCATCCGCTGAGCAGGAGAGCGCCCAGCAGAAGTAAGCCCAGCCACAGCCAGATTGAACGAGAGTTAAGTTTGTTCATAGACACCTCAATTCAAGAGTTTGGGTTCGTAACACGACAAAAGTAAACCCGTTGGAGCGAATAGACCTTGCCGGGTTTAAGTAAACCATTGGCCTGTGCCCAGATTTTCAGCGTGTAAATGAGCGCAGTCGTTGATGCATATGATCCCACTCTCCCCTTTATCCATCTCACTCAGGAGGGTAATGCTCGCCGGAAATAGCTTACAGGGGATCCAGGGCCGTTCGGGGTAGTGCGGCTGAATGTTTAACCACCACAGGATGGCGGCGTTGACCGTGCCGGCATGCGTAACGATTATGGTGACCCCGGGAAAATCTGGCAACGCTTCCAGGGTGCGGCAGGTACGCTCAAAATATTCTCCCCAGCTTTCAGCTCCGGGATGGGAACGCCAGGCCATGCGGTCGGGCGGATAGTCGGCACGTAGTTGATCGGCAACGTCTATGAGCATGTTCGCTGCTATGCCATTGTTGTAGTCGCGGAATCCCGGCTCCAGGCTGAAATCTACGCCCAGGCCATCGGCGATGATTTCCGCCGTTTGAACGGCACGCTTCAAGTCGCTGCTGATGAGGCGCACTGGCTGGCCAGCCAGCTCCCGTTGCAGGCGTGCGCTTAAAGCGCGCGCCTGGCGCCGACCCAGCCCGGTCAAGTCGGTGTCGGTCCAGCCGCCCGTCAGACGCTTCACGTGATGTTCAGATTGGGCGTGGCGGATGAGCATCAAGGGATACCGGCGCTGCATCGTGCTTCCTCACTTAAAGGTCAGGGTCGAGGCATTGTAACATAGTTCAGTGTGAAGGCAATCTGCGTCCGGAAGAAGGCGGTTTGGGCATCGCAGGATTGTCGTCGTGAGTCTGTACTGAAACGGGCCGGCGAAAACTCAGAGCTTGCTAAGCCCTAAAAAAAGTCCAGGAGATTTGCAATCTAGCACAATCTGCTTATACTCGAAATGTACTTTAGGCGAGCTTTTCAATGTGAGGGACTCAACATGCATCAGCGGGCCCAGTTGGGGATGGGGATTATTCTGATTGTACTTGGGCTACTTATGATAGTAGCTCAGCTTTCAGGTATGGACCTGGGACAGGTATTTTGCCCGACGGTGCTGATCTTGTTGGGAGCTTTGTTTATCTTTCGTCCTTATTGGATTCAGTCTGAATGGGCCTTTCGTCTCTTTGGTAATCTCAACCGGTGCCAGGCCTTGACGGCAGGTGCGGAGGAATTGTGGGTCCTCA
>DAOTZR010000238.1:0-4639 GCA_034434315.1 Anaerolineae bacterium | reverse complement strand
CGTGGCGGTGGGGGTGCGCGTTGGCGTAGCTGTTGGTGTGGCCGTGGCGGTCGGGGTGCGCGTTGGCGTCGCCGTTGGTGTAGCCGTGGCGGTAGGCGTCGGTGTGGCCGTGGCCTGGGTTCCGCTCAAGCGGATCGCCGCACTGTAATTGCTGGTACTCAGGTCATACCAGGTGCCGTTGTTGCCGTTGGAGCTGATAAAGGTGCGTTTGGGAGCTACCGGAGCTTTGCGGTCCAGGGGTACGGGATAGGTGTAGCTCTGGTTGGTAAACTTCACCACCAGGACGATGTCTCCTTGAGCCGGTACGTACACCGGGGTGTCGAATGGGATGGTGTGGTAGCCGGCCTCGCTGAAACTTTGATCGAGTTTTTGCGCCAGGAGGGTGACGACAGACCTGGTGCTATGGTTGAAGGTGTCGTAGAGGTACACGTCGAGATCGGTCGTGGCGTCCGAGGTCCAGATTTCAGCGGCGGTGATGTTAAGCTGGACGGTGGGGGTGAAGATAGCCAGCGCCCAGGCGGTGGTGGTCCCATAGCCTATGGATGAGTTGAAGCCTGCTTCATCGTAGCCTAAAAGCACCTGGTCGGGATTGTAGGCTTCCAGATCATAGGCAAAAGATGCATTGCTCCCGATGTTGCCCGATCCGTAGGTGATATAGAAGTAGCCCTGGTCGCCCCAGTAAGTCCCCCAACTGTTTTTGACGATCCAGCCGGTGGCCGGTGAACTGCTGCCAGGAACCGGTGGCAGGGCATTGCTCCAGCCCACAATCATCACGGCATGGTTGGTGCTGGCATTCGGCGCGGTGTAGTTGAGGGTGTAGCTCCCGTTGTAGGTGTTGTATTCATCGGTGACGTACACACTGGTGTAAACCGGTCCATACGTGTAGATGTACTGTTTGAGGACTTCCGGAGCGGGAATGCTACTGCCGTTGATGATGCGCCAGTCACGCAGACGATAAACCGACGTGCAGGAGGTATTGCAATCAACATCGGCCGCCACATAAGGATCGCAGCTTTCCAGGACCAGGCCGCGTCGGGAGAAGAGATTGGCCGTCATGAAATAGTTGCCGCCATCGCAACTGCCAGCGCCGGTATCGTTGAGCTCCTCCCAAACGCATTCCTTGGCGTTGTTTTCTGAAAGATCGTACGTTCCCAGATTCTTCAGGAGCAGCAGGGACTCGACGTTGGCGATCGAAGCAAAGGCATAACATGAGCCGCAGGAACCCTGGTTCTTGACCGATGTCACCTTGCTTTGGGTGCGCCAATCCCAGGTTGCAGGCAGATCTTGGGGACGAATGCTCGCAGGCAGGGTTTGAACGGTGAGGTGCGACAGGTCTACCTCTGGGGGGAGATAACCCGTGGCGTAGGGCCGGGTCCAGGCGGAGAATGGGGCCGGGTATGGGGTAGAAGTAACAGTTTGGCAGGGTTTGAGGTCCGAAGTAAAGGGCCTACGCCACCAGCCCGTTCCGCTCTCCGGCCAGGGTGGAGAGGCGGCCAGCATGCGTTGAGCAGGTACCGCCGATCCCAGAACAATCACACAGATACTGATGAGCCGTACAATCAGTCGCATATCTCCCTCCTCAACTACAAACCGGAATGAAGGTAAAAAACCAGCCAGACATGGGTAATACCTGGAATAGCGTTGAACGGTCCGATGGCTACGGCAACCTGGTCGGGTGGGCAAAGCTCAGGCTTCGCCCACCCGATCGCGAACAGAGGTTTTTCCGGGGTAGATTGAAGAGAGACTGCCTGTCCGCGCTTTACGCTCCCGGATACAGGGCGATTTTGCCGCTTTGCCCGGAAGCCATGATGTCTATTGCTTCCTGCCAACGGCTCAGGGGAAATTCATGGGTGATGATGGGCCGCAGGTCTACAGCGCCCGATGCTAACAGGGCCCGCATCTGGTACCAGGTCTCCCATAGACGCCGCCCGGCGATGCCGTGGAAGGTGATCCCCTTCATGATGAGGAGATTGTTAATGTCGAAATCGCTCAAGGGAGCCGGGGTCAATCCCAGCATGGCCGCTTCGGCGCCGGCCTTGAGCAGGCGCAGCCCGCCGCTTAGCGCGGATGGCGCGCCGGACATTTCCAGCAGCACATCGAAGCCCTTCCCGCGCGCGGCCTTCAATGCCACACTGTGCATGTCCTCTTCCGCCACATTGATAGTGACATCCGCGCCAAGCTTACGCGCCAGTTCCAGGCGATAGCTACTCACATCCGTAGCCACAATCACCTCGGCGCCGAAAGCCCGCACGACCGGAATCGCCATCAGCCCTGCCGGCCCGCAGCCTGTGAGCAATACGGTTTTTCCGCGCACATCCACGCTGGAGACGGTGTGCACGGCATTGCCAAAATTCTCCTGCAGACTGGCTATCGGTAAAGGCATGTCGGGGGGATTTTTCCAGGCATTTTCAACCGGGATAACCACATATTCCGCGTAACAGCCATCGGTATCCACGCCGATGATGCGCGTATTCTGGCACACATGCGCTTTACCGGTTTTGCATTGCTGGCACACACCGCAGACAATGTGACTTTCCGCAGAAACGTAATCGCCCACCTGCGGTTCATCCGGACGAACCAGCTCGCCTACGGCGATAATTTCCCCGGCGAACTCGTGTCCCACAATCAGCGGGGGCTTGATGCGGCTCTGGGACCAGCGATCCCACTTGTAAATGTGCACATCCGTACCACAGATGGTCGTAGCTTTGACCTTGACCAACACGTCCCGCGGTCCAGGTGTTGGTATGGGGGCCTCAATCAGCGTCATGCCCGGAGCCGGGGTAAGTTTGGCTACTGCTTGCATTCTATCCATATCTGGCGTTAAGCTCCTTTCGTGAGATGAAATGATCATAACGCTGGTGCCAGAACGTTCTTCGACACAGGGTCCGACATGGGGGACAGGTGATGAACCCCTTTCATTATAGCACCAGCTTAAAGTTTCAGCGATGCCGGTATGGCTGGATCAAGTTCGGGGAACTGCGCCAGCCAGGCCCGGCGATCCTCCTTGGTGCGGCGCGTGATCTCGGCGTATTCTTCCGGCGTGTAGTAGCGGCGCGGATCCAGGCGTTGGGCGTAATCGGGAATGCCTTCAACCTCCACCGGGACCTCGTACCCCCAATCGGGGTCCACTTCCCAGCGAATGCCGCCGCGCGCCATTTGTTTAATCAGCTCGGTCGAGTCCTTGATCTTCACCTTGGTGCCCATGGGATGTCCCTCGGCATCGGTGCGGATGCGGCGCTCCGCGTCGCGCAGGCCGATGGAGCCGGTGTTGAGCAGGAAACATTGCACATCGGGATTGGAGGCCATCAGCCGGCGGAAAATGTTACCTTCCTCGCCCTCCGGGCCGATGATGAAGGGGTTGGTCCCCACGCTGTGCACCGGTTGGCCAGCGCGCGCCGGGTCACCCGCCTCGGTTTCGATGGACTCGCCCAGCATGAACATGGCCGCGGCCTGTTCCGGCGTGAGGCGCGCGGCGGCGGGGACGATGTCTTCGCGGCGTGTGATGAAAATCACCAGGTCAGCGCGGGGCAGATCAATCGAATCATCCGTAAAATCCATATCCTCACGGAAAACGACTGCCCGGCCATTGCGCCCGGTGGTGTATTCCATGAAATCGGGCACGCCGTCGGGACGGACCCAGACGTTTTCCAGTCGGGCGCGCGGGCTGGTGAGCGCTTTGTAGAGCAGCGGCTGGCTATCGGGTTCGACGCCTTCGGTCTTTACGTAGAAATTCGCTTCGGTGCCGTAACACGAAGCGTCGGGCTGCATGATCACCACATCATCCTGACGAATCACGACGCCCTCATCCCCGCGCAGGTAATGATGATGACAGGTGAGGGTGGTTTTCCCGGTCCCGCTCAGGCCGAAGAAAATAATCCCCTTTTCGACCTTTTGGCCGTTGACATCGCGCACGCGGATGAGCTTGGATCCAGCGTGCAGGCCCAGGCCGCGGTGGATTTTGCCCCAGTACATGGCCATGCGTAGGAAGGATTTTTTGATTTCGCCCATGTAATCGCTGCCCAGGATATAGGTGGTAAAAGTGTTCGGGTCTACCAGGACCCGACGCTCCATCACCTTATCGCGCCATTTGGGGTAAATCACCGTGGTGAGGTCAGCCCGCTCGCGTTCGGCGTATTCTGCTGGCGCATCAAAAAGCGTGACGCCCCACATGTAGGCCAAACGCGCAAAGTCAACCGGAACGTAGAGCCGGCAATGGAGCCGGAAGTTGGGATGCTGGCCCATGACGCGGTCAAGCTGGATAAGGCGCTCGGTACCCAGGAAGGCCTGGATTTCGCGCAGCCAGCGCGCCTGTTCGTCCGTCGGTTCACCATAAACGATGTCGGTGAATTTGGCGGAACGGTTGCGGATGCGGGTGATGTACCGGGGTGAACCGTAGCAGGTTGTGGTCTCTTCCACCTGCGCCCAGGTGCGCAATTGCTCCCAGGATGGATTTTTGATGATTTCTCGCGCCACAACAGGATGGGTAAAAATTTCTGCCATGTATACCTCCTTCAGGTATGGTTGATGATTACTTAGATTTCTTAAACTGTTCAGAGTATAAACGCCGCCCGACACGGCGGCTTCTTTAACTGTAGCGCAAATGGGCTTTGGGGTAAAGCGTAGGGCGTATGAGTTCCAG
>DAOTZR010000237.1:0-6493 GCA_034434315.1 Anaerolineae bacterium | reverse complement strand
GGAAAGCGAAGTGGGCAAGGGCAGCCGTTTCTACTTCACCCTGCCGGCGCGCCCGTAACCCGAAACCAGATCCGACAGAGAGAGGGAAGGCTTTCCCTCTCTCTGTTTGTGCCCATGGCTGAATCGGCGCAAAAAACCATTTTTACACAGGAGGAAAACAAATACGATGAATACCAGGCGACGTTCTGAGATTGCTATGGGTGCCCTGCTAATTCTGGCAGGCGGATGGATGCTGCTGGTCAATCTGGTCCCGGATGTTAAAACGCTGTTCGGGCCCTGGTTACAGTGGCCCCTTTCAATGATCCTCATCGGCGGGGGGATGTTTCTTTTCGGCCTGGTGACGCTGAACTTCGGGTTGTTTGTCCCGGCCTGTATTCTCGCGGTTCTGGGCGGCATTTTCTACTGGCAGCAACAAGCCGACGTTGCAAGCTGGTCCTATGCCTGGACCCTGATCATCGGGGCGGTAGGGTTGGGGATAACCCTGGAAGGGGTATTCAGTGGCAAACGCGAAAAGTTGCTCAGTGGCCTGAACACGATGCTGGTGAGCGCGGTCCTTTTCGCCATTTTCGGTACCTTGCTGGGGCGGGTCAATATCCTGGGGCCGTACTGGCCCCTGTTGCTGATTGGTCTGGGGCTCATCTTGTTGCTCCAGGCCTTCTGGCCCAAAAAATCCTGAGGGTTGCCCCATGGCGGTAACGGCTGACCTCCTGATTGAACGGCTGAAGGCCTTGCCCCGGCAGACGTTAGGGCACTTCCCAACCCCGCTGGAGCCTTTGCCGCGTTTAAGCGCCCGCTGGAACGGTCCAGAGGTGTGGGTGAAACGCGACGATCAGACCGGGCTGGCCGGCGGCGGGAACAAGACCCGTAAGCTGGAGTTCCTGGTAGCTGATGCGCTGCGCCTCGGAGCCGACACGCTGGTCACAGGCGGCGCAGTGCAATCCAATCACGTAAGGCAGACGGCAGCCGCGGCAGCGCGGCTGGGCCTGCGCTGTCATCTCGTACTCAAGGGCGAGCCCCCCGCGGCCCCTCAGGGCAACCTGCTGCTTGATCAGCTCCTGGGGGCGGAACTCCATTGGACGCAGCAGGCGCTCCCGGAAGCGCTGGACACCGTCACCCAAAACCTGAAGGGGGCTGGATACCGGCCCTATCTTATTCCCTACGGCGGCAGTAACCCGTTGGGGGTGTGCGGCTACGCCCAGGCCTGGTTGGAGCTGGAGAGCCAGTGCGCGGCGCAAGGCCTGATGTTTGATGCTGTCGTGGTCGCTTCCAGCAGCGGCGGAACGCAGAGCGGGCTGGCGTTGGGCGCCCAGGCCTGCGGTTACCGCGGACGGCTGATCGGCATCAGCATCTCCGACCCCGCTGACGTGTTGCGTGAGACCTTGAGTGAGCTGATCCGCAGCACACAACAGGAGCTGGGCCTGCCGATTGCGGTGCCGGAGCTGGAGATTGACGCAAGCTGGCTGGGCGCAGGGTATGGCATTCCCGCGCCGGAGGAGCTGGAGACGGTACGCGAGGTGGCGCGCACGGAAGGCCTGTTGCTCGATCCGGTTTACACGGGGCGAGCCTTCACCGGTCTGCGCGCTCTGATCGCTCGCGGGGTGCTGCAGCGCGGTCAGCGCGTGCTTTTCTGGCACACCGGCGGTCTTCCTGCCCTGTTTGCTTACGCGGAGCGGCTGCTATGAAAAACGGGCTGGCGCTCTTGTTGGGATTGGCCGTAGGCGTAGGCCTGGGTTTTCTTATCGGCTGGGGCCTGTACCCGGTCCAGTATTACAACACCCGTCCCAGCGATCTGCGTGTGGACTACAAAGAAGATTACGTCCAACTTGTAGCTTTGACGTTCAGCGTCGAGGGGGGGACGCAAGCGGCTTTAGAGCGTCTGAGTCTGTTGGACTCAGACGTACCCACCCGCCCGCTGGTGGATCTGGCCGAGCGCCTGGCCCAACAGCCCGTCCCGCCTGAAAGTTGCGCGGCCCTGGCCCGCCTGGCGCGCGCTTTGGGCGTGGAAACGCCGATAATGCGTCCGTGTCTGGAGTTGCCCCTGCCATGAAACCGGCACTGGCGCTTTTTGTGCTGGGATTGGTGCTGGGTCTGGCTGCCGGGTTGTACTACACCTGGATGGTCAATCCTGTACAGTACTACAATTCGCTCCCCAGCCTGATGCGCAGCGATTACCGGGCCGATTGGATTAAGATGAGCGCGCTGGCTTACGCTCAGGAAGGAAATCTGGCCCGCGCGGAAAGCCGACTGAACGGTCTGGACCCGCAGGAGGTAGTGCAGGTGTTGGCGCGGGCGCTGGATGAGGCCGTGGCTCTAGGGCGGCCTTTGCCGATTCTGCAGCGGCTGGCGACGCTGGCGGCGCATTACGGTGCCGACACACCCACCGTTCACATCTACCTGGCGGATGCGTCCCCAACGCCTTCGCCGGTGCCCCCTACGGCTACGCCCACGGCTACACCCAGCCCCACGCCCACCGCGACGGCTACGGCGACACCGCGTCCAACGGCCACCCCCACCCCAACGCCGCGCGTCACCGCCACTCCGCGGCCCACACCTACCCCGCTGGTGATTGCCGTGCCGGATTACACCGTGGTCAATCTGGAGCGCCTGTGCGAGCTACAACCCCGTCTGCTCATCACGGTTACTGAAAGCGTAACCCGAACGGTCGGGCGCGAGGTACGCTCCGAAATCCAGCCTCTGCCGGGCCTGCCCCTGTGGCTGGTTTCGGGGACGGAGACCAATTACGCCGTGACCGGCCTGCGTCCAGAGATTCATCCGGGCTATGCGGACTTTGTCGTGAAGCCCGGCCGTACGTATAACCTCTACGCCGCAAGCCCCGGCGGCGTCCCGGTGACAACGTTGAACATCCAGGCCTGTGACGAAGAGGCGCAAAGCTGGACGACATGGAGCCTGACGCTCCTGCGGCGTCCCTGACCATGGTATAATGCCAGCATCACATTGACTCGGACGAGGCAGAGATGATTGATCAACTTTTACAACAATTGCCCACGCTGGTTACAGGTGTTGTGCTGGTCACGTCCGTCTTTGTCACCAGCCTGTGGCTGGGGATGATCGTGTGGACGTTCCGGGATATACGCGCCCGGACGCGGGATGTGCTGGTGCAACTATTCATGCCCCTGATGGTGACGGTGCTGAATCTGCCAGGATTTCTGCTTTACCTGCTGATCCGTCCGCGCGAGACCCTACATGAAGCTTACGAGCACGCCCTGGAACAGGAAGCCCTGCTCCAGGCGATTGAAGAGCCTTTGACGTGTTCCGCCTGCGGCGAAAAGATCGCCGAGGATTTTCTCTTCTGCCCCTACTGCCACAAACAGCTCAAGATGGTATGCGCGGCCTGTGGACGGGTGCTGCAGCTGGACTGGACGCTCTGTCCTTACTGTGGAACACCGGTAAGCGCCGACCCCGTTGAGGCGGAGGGGGCCTCAGTGTCGGTGAATGCGGCGCTCGAGGATGAGGAAGAGGCAAGGTAAAGGCGATCGGGGTAGCCCCCCCTACCCCCCCCGTAAACGGGGCAGCCCCCCTACCCCCCCGTAAACGGGGGGTAAAAGCTCTCTCCCCGCAAGCGGGGAGGGCAGGGGAGGGGCCACTGACCAGGCTCCACGCACCCCGGGTAGCCCCCTACCCCCCCGTAAACGGGGGGTAGGAGCTTCACCGGCTTTCCAGGTCTTCCGCGCGGATGGTGTGCACCTTGAGCATGTTGGTGACTCCATGAACTTCCAGCGGAATTCCCGCGGTGAGGACAACAAGGTCATCCTGCCGGGCATAGCCGCGCTGGGTGGCCGCCTGAATCATCGTCTGGATCATGTGATCCGTGTTGCGGAAATCGCCCACCACCACGGGAATCACACCCCACACCAGGTTGAGACGGCGCGCCGTGCTTTCAAAAGGCGTGATCCCTAGCAGGGGCGTACAGGGACGATGGCGCGCCACCATACGCGCCGTGCGCCCCGATTCCGTAGAACAGAGAATCGCCGCGGCCTGCAGTTCGGCGGCGATTTCCACCGTCGCCCGGCTGATGGCGCGCGACACATCCTCCGGCGTTGCCTCGGACTTTTGGGCGGTCATCATCAATAACTGATGATAAGGGAAGTAGGCCGAAGCCTCCACGGCTTCGGCGATGGTCGCCATCATGCGCACCGCCTCGACCGGGTAGCGCCCAACCGACGTTTCCCCGGAGAGCATAATCGCGTCGCTACCATCGAGCAGCGCATTGGCCACGTCGGATGCCTCGGCGCGGGTGGGCCGCGGATTGTCTATCATGGACTGCAGCATCTGTGTGGCGGTGATGACGGGCTTGCCCAGTTGATTGCACAGGCGAATGATGTCTTTTTGGGCCAGGGGCACACGCTGAGGAGCGGTCTCCACGCCCAGGTCGCCCCGCGCTACCATGACCGCGTCCGCGGTCCGCACAATCGCTTCCAGGGCGTGCAGGGCTTCGGGCTTTTCGATCTTGGCGATGATGGCCGGTAAGCGATTGGGGTCCTCTCCCACCCGCCGTTCCAGCGAGGCCGCAGCCTGATCACGCAGGTACGCCCGTAATTCCTCCACATCCTCAGGCCGGCGCACGAAGGAAAGGGCCAGGTAGTCCAGCCCCAGCTCCAGGGCCAGGCGGGCATCTTCACGGTCCTTTTCGGTGAGGGCAGAGAGTTTAAGCGGCGTCTCCGGCAGGTTAACGCCCTTATTGGAGGTGAGCACGCCACCCACAATCACACGGCAGCGCACCCTAGGCGGCGTCACATCCAGGACTTGCAGCTCAAGCGTTCCATCATCCAAAAGAATGGTGTGACCAGGGCGCAGGTCCTCAACAATGTCAGGATGGGGGAAAGGAATGTCGCCAGGCCCTTCCAATGCGCCGGCGGTCAGAGTCACTTCAGCATCAGGGATCAGGGTCAGGCCCGCTTCGGGCAGTTTGCCGACGCGGATTTTAGGCCCCTGCAGGTCCCCCATCAAGGCCACGTAACGTCCTGCGCGGGCAGCCGCAGCCCGTACCAGCCCGGCCCAGGCTCGCTTTTGGTCGGCTGAACCGTGCGAAAAATTCAAGCGAGCAACCGTCATGCCAGCCTCGATCATGGCCGTGAGGGTTTCGATGTTGGCACAGGCCGGCCCCAGAGTACAGACGATTTTTGTAAGCGCCATATTTTCCTCCTCAACCTGAGAGTCCAGGCTTAATCTTACTGCGAAAGCTAAAATTAGCGAAAAGACGAGCTGATGCAACCTACCATTTCTGGCACGGACAGGGAAAAGAGGGTAATGACGTTTGAGGATACCTCTGCAGTGGATGTCTTTCGAGTAAACGCAGGTTATCCATTCGTGGAGCCGCGCCTGAGCACAGCTTATGGAGACGCTGTTCTATTTGCCGGTAATCCTGAGTCAGTCTCTCATACGAGGCTTTGGTTCTGTTGCATCAGTTGCATCAGGAGATCACGTATCTCGCCCGGTCCTTTCACCACGGCCCGGCGCCAGCGACCCAATCCACCATGCGCATTGACCGCCTGTATCCACTCGTCCAGATAGTCCCACTTTACCTTGTCCTGCTCCGTATCCTGTCCTTTTGTTTCCAGAATGAGCATATCGCCATTGTTCAGTCGAACAAGGAAGTCAGGCCGATACTTGCGTACAACGCCCCGATACAGGTACAGGATCTCGAATCCCAAATGGTCGTTCTTCACCCAGGCGGATACAGTATCGCTGCTGTCCAGGATGAAGGCATCCGATGCCTCCCAGGTGCTATCGTACACGCAGACGTTGATATGCGACTTGCGGGTTCGTTCGCAGGGTTTGCCGGTATACCAGGTGCGCATGTCGGCGGTGGAGCGGATGGGGTGATCGCGGTCGAAGACAGGCACCAAATGCTCGGTGTTTTCCTGTCGTACCGCTTCCCACACATGCTGGACGACGCGGGACATGTTGAGCGTGATGATCAGCCGGCGGCGTAGTTCGTCCTGGTAGAACAACGGCGGAGAGATGGTGATGCGGTCAGAGCGGATGAACTGCTCGACGATCTGCACCAACTGCGCCAGCAAGACCTCGCGGCTGCCCTGCCAGGTATGCTTCATCTGGTCGAACACATCCCGCGCCGTCTCGAAGATGATGCGCTGGGTGCGGAACTCCCGCGCCAGCCGCTCCAGCTCGATGCGCTCGATCCTGGTCACATCCGGCTTGCCTTCGAGAATCGGCGCCAACTCCGCTATCTGCGCAGTTTGGGTTGCGTCCAGTTCCAAAGGACGGACTTTTACCCAGTCCAGGGTTAATGCAGGTTGAAAGACGTGCTCAATGCGGACGACATTCGGCCAGCGGATCTCGAACTCCGCCTTGGACGGGTCCGGTTCGACCGCCGTCTTGGGTGTCGGGGGCGGCGGCGGGCCGTCTTCGCCCCCCTCGTGCGGCAGGAAGGTGAACGGCACGCCGAAGATGTTGACGTACTCCGGATCGAACAGGCCCGTCTCGGGGTTCACCTCGTAAGACGTGCGCCGCA
>DAOTZR010000236.1:0-4659 GCA_034434315.1 Anaerolineae bacterium | reverse complement strand
GGCCCACGACACCGGCGCCCAGCACAAGCTCCTCGTAAAGTCCAATCCACTCCAGGATCAAAGGCCAATGTTGCCCTAGCTTGAAACCGGTGAAGGCCAGAATCAGGTTCCAGCTTGCCGAGCCGAGCGCCGTATAAAGGATGAACCGTCCTATATGCATCCTGGCACTCCCGGCGGGGATGGAGATCAGGCTGCGCACGATGGGGATCATGCGACCAAAAAAGACTACCGACCCGGCATAACGCTTGAACCAGGCCAGGCTTGTGTCAAAATCGGCTTCTGAGAGCAAAAGCCATGGGCCAAAGCGACGTAAAAAGGCCCGTACCCAGGCTTCGCCGGGCCGGTGACCGATGCCGTAAAGCATCAGCGCTCCCGTCACCGAACCGGCCGTGGCGACCAGAACGGTGCCCACAAGGGTGAAGCCTCCGCGGCGATCGGCGGCCAGCCATCCGGCCAGGGGCAGAACCACTTCCGAAGGCACAGGCGGAAAGATAGTTTCAATGAACATCACCAGGGCCAGGCCCGGATAGCCCAGGCCTTCAATGATGCTCTGCACCCAGAGGGCCAGGTGCTGCATGATCGTGGTCAAGGGCATGATTGACTTCCTTTCATGGCAAGCGGGTAACGGCCAGCACTTGAGACACTGGGGTTCCAGTGGGGCGTGAACGAAGAGGTTTGAGCTTCATGCGCCGTTTGATTCCGGGGCCGTAAGGCCATGGACCTGCATTTCGGCCCACCAGGCGCTCAGGCGTTGGAGCGTTTCCTGCAGCGTGCGCTTCCACTGGGCCGGATCCCAGTGCAGCGGTATCCAGATGTCCTGCCGTCCCACGCGTGCCCCCTCCAGCCGGGAACGCAGCACAGTCCACTCGCGGGCCGGCAGCTTCTTAAGCCATTCGCCTCGCAGGGCGATCTGCCCCGCCGACACGTTGATCGCGCTGATGCGTGCTTCGCGCGCCCACAGCTTCACGCGCAACTGATACAGAAGCTGATGCGCTGGATCGGGCAGGGGGCCGAAGCGGTCCTGCAGCTCTTCGGCCAGGGCATCCAGTTGCTCTTCTGTGGTGATTTCGGCCATGCGACGGTACAGGGCCAGGCGCAGCGCTTCGTCGGGGATGTAGCTGGTCGGCAGCCCTACAGCCAGAGGCAGCTCGATACTGATGGCGCTGAGCGGCTCGAACGGGGCCTGGCGTTGCCCCTGTTCCTGCTTGAGCCGTGTCACTTCCTGCGCCAGCATCCGGGTGTAGAGTTTGAAACCCACATTGGCGATGTGACCGTGCTGCTTTGTCCCCAGCAGTTCGCCCGCACCGCGCAATTCCAGGTCCTGCAGAGCGATGGCGTAGCCCGCTCCCCGGCTTTCATTCTGCCACAGCGCCTGGAGTCTCTGCCGGGCCTCGTCGCTCAAACGCCGTCCGTGGAACAGATAGGCGTAGCCTCGGCGCGTCCCGCGTCCCACCCGTCCGCGCAACTGGTACAACTGCGCCAGACCGAAGCGTTCCGCGCGCTCCACAATCAAGGTGTTGGCGTTGGGGAAATCCAGGCCGCTTTCGATGATGGTGGTGGCCAGCAGGACGTCAATCTCCCCCCGCGCGAAGCGCTGCATGACCTGGGCCAGGGCCAGGCGCGGCATCTGTCCATGGGCGACGCCGATGCGTGCTTCGGGCAGCAGACGCTGCAGGCGCTGCTCCACGCTGGCGATGGTTTCCACCCGGTTGTGCACGTAGAACACCTGGCCGCCGCGGGCCAGCTCACGTTGGACCGCGCGCTGCACCAGCTCCGGATCGTAAGGGCCGATGTGCGTGGTGATGGGCAGGCGCTCCTGCGGCGGTGTTTCGATGATGCTCACGTCGCGCACGCCGGCCAGGGCCATGTACAGGGTGCGCGGGATGGGGGTTGCCGTCAGCGTCAACACATCAACCTCCACGCGCATCTGCTTCAGGCGCTCCTTGTGCTTCACACCGAAGCGCTGTTCCTCGTCAATGATGACCAGCCCCAAATCTTTGAAGACCACATCCTTCTGCAAAAGCCGATGCGTACCGATGATGATGTCCACCCGGCCCGCGACCAGCGCCTTGAGCGTTTCTGCCTGTTCGGCCTCAGTGCAGAAACGCGAAAGCAGGCGCACTTCCACGGGGAAGGGGGCCAGGCGCTCTTTGAAAGTCTGGTAGTGCTGTTGCGCCAGAATCGTGGTAGGTACGAGCATGGCCACCTGTTTGCCATCCATCACGGCTTTGAAGGCGGCGCGCAAGGCGACCTCGGTTTTGCCATAGCCCGCATCCCCGCAGATCAGGCGGTCCATCGGGACCGGGCGCTCCATATCCGCCTTAACTGCGGCGATGGCCAGGGCCTGATCCTCGGTTTCGGTGTAGGGGAAGGCCGCTTCGAGTTCGGCCTGCCAGGGCGTGTCGGGGCTGAAGGCGTGTCCCTGGGCGACCTGGCGCGCGGCGTACAGCTCCAACAGCTCGCGCGCGGCCTCGGCGGCAGCGGCGCGCGCCTGCGCTTTGTGCTCGCTCCATTCCGTGCCGCCCAGACGATGCGGGGAGGGCGTGAAATCTTCTGGCGCCACGTACTGCGTCAAGCGGTCGGCCTGGTGAATGGGGACGTAAAGCTGGTCCCCGTTGGCGTATTCGATGAGCAGATATTCGCGCTCGATGTCATCCACGCTGCGCTGCACCAGGCCCTTGTACTGACCGATGCCGTAATCTTCGTGCACGACCCAATCGCCGGGGTTAAAGGCGGCCAGGGCTGTTTCGGGCGCACTCACCTGGCGGCGGATGCGGCGGCGGGGTTCGGGTGGGCGCCAGCCAAATAATTCCTCGTCGGTGATGAGGTGTCGCGGCACCGCACCACCGTTGATTTGCCAGCCGCCGGGCAGACTGCCCTGGACGAAGGTGATGAGCGTCTGCGGCGCCTGATCCAGCTCCGTCAGCACCGGCGGTGGGGTAAATTCCTGCCACAATTCGGCCAGGCGCGCGGCCTGGCGCGTCACCACCACCACCTGATCGCCCAATCCCGTCCACTGGCGCATGCGTCCCAGGGCCTCTTCCAGCCGTCCGGCGAAATGGACTTCGGGTAAAAAGGGCAGCGCTTCATCGGCTTCGGCTTCGGGGGGGCGCAGGTACAGGCGGGGCAGCGCCTGCACCTGGTGTTGGAAAGTTTCCCAGGGAAGATAGGGGGCGGGCACAGCAGGGCCCTCCTGCATTTCGCGGATGCGCTGCTCCTCGGCCTGAGCGCAGCGCGCCGCCCATTCCTGGGCCAGGTGATCCTCCCGCACCAGCACGACCAGCGCATCGGCGGGGAGGTGTTGCACCAATGATCCCGGCTCCTGGTACAGGTAGGGCAGGTAGAACTCCAACAGGGGGAAAGGCACTCCCGCCTCCAGCGCGCGCAGGTCCTGTTCCAGTGCCAGGCGCACATCCGCGGGGAGGGGTTGCTGCAGGTAAGCCTGCAGGGCAGCGATGGCGCGTTCCCCGTCACGCGGTAGGGCCTCGCGTACCGGCAGAATCCACACGTCGGAGACACTCGTGCCTGACCGCTGCGTTGCCGGGTCGAACTGGCGCAGGGAGTCAATCTCATCGCCGAAAAACTCAAGGCGGTAAGGGGCAATCGCATGGGGCGGGTAAATATCCAGAATGCCGCCGCGGCGGCTCACCTGGCCCGGCGCCTCGACCACGTTGACCAGCTCATAGCCGATGCTCAGCGCGTGACGGGTCAACTGGGTCAGACTCCATTGCGCGCCACGTTCTATATGCAGAGCGGCCTTGCGCAACTGGCGGTAGGGCAGGGTGCGCGTCATCACCCCGCGCACCGAGGCGATGATCACCGGCGCGGGCATCTGATCGGGGTGCATGCGATAGAGGAAGAGCGCCGTGAGGACCTGCAGGCGTTCCTGCACCACTTCCGGCGCCCAGGGCAGGCGCTCGTAAAACAGCGCGGTAGGATCGGGAAAATTCAGCAGGCGCTGGGCGGATAGGCCCCACTGCAGCAGGGTTTGTCCTAAACGGCGGCGTTCGTCCGCCGTGGCTGTGAGAATGAGCAGCGGGCGTTGCAGGTCTTCCGCGAGCGCGGCCATAACGGGAGCCTGGGCCGCAGGCAGGTCGGGCCAGGTCGTTTCCTGCGCTCCCTGCAGCAAGCTATCCCGCACCTGCTGATAGGCCGGCAGCTCGCGCACCCAATCCAGAAGGCCGCGCAGGGTGTTCATAGGGTCTTGGGAATCACAAGCGTCGTGCCCAAGCCGGCAGGGTCCGGAGCCTGGAGCCAGGTGGCGCTAAACATCACTGCCGCCCGCACCATCTCCCACACCACAGGTTCCTGCTCGGCGCTGAAAGGCTGCAGAACGTAATCCGCCGGGTCCATCTGACCAGGGGGACGGCCAATGCCCATGCGCAGTTGCCCAAAAGCCTGCGTCCCCAGGTGCTGGATGATGGACTGTAAACCGCGCTGGCCACCGCTGCTGCTGTTGAAGCGATAGCGGACCTTGCCAAACTCCAGATCGAGATGGTCGGTGATCACCAGCAAATCAGCAGGGGTGAGCTTGTAGTAGCGCAACAGGGGGACTACGGACTGGCCGCTATCGTTCATCCACGTCTGAGGTTTGGCCAGGATCACACGCTGCCCGGCGATCTGTCCGTGGGCTGTGAGGGCGCGCTGCTCCGTGCGGTT
>DAOTZR010000235.1:0-7464 GCA_034434315.1 Anaerolineae bacterium | reverse complement strand
CGCGCTGTCAAACAGTTAGCGCAGTTGATTTAGGATGATGTGCAGGCAACAAGGCCGGTTAGGCAACCGGCCTTGTTGTGTTTTCCTCAATTTTTGCCCATCAAGAGCGTTGGAAAATGCGCGGAATTGCCGGTTTTCTCATGTCGCACATAGTGCTTTGTTAGCCAGCACCTGTGACTTTACGATTTCGGTCGTCTTATTCCTCTCCCCCCGCTCTCCTCTTGATGAAAGTTTAACAATTTAACCGGGTAACAAGGCCCGGCATCGCGTAAAGGGCAGCCGCCCGTCTCGCCGTGCGGTGCCTGCGGCGGCCGTTGGCCGAAGACCCAACGAGGTGATTTCAATCATCGAATCATCGCCGGGCTTGTTCTCACCTCTTCCATTCGACTACCCAGCTGTTACCCAATTAAGTTTTTAACGTTCATTATCCTGCGGCAGGAACAGGATGAATCCTGCTCTACATGATTTTGATCGGCGTAGGCCGACCGAGAAACCCGTAGGGGCACAGCGTGCTGTGACCCTACGGGGTACGGCGTGCTGTGTCCCAGGGGGGCTGGATGGCTTCGGACTCCGGTTGCCCGTCACGCGACCTCGTGCCTTGTTACCCGATGCACTTTTTAATCTCCAATTTTGACTAACGTTGGGCAACGTTAGTCAAGCCGTGCCCGGTGTGTGGGGACGGCCAGGGCCGAGTTTCCGTGAAGGTAACGGAAACGATGCAGCACGTTTCTTCAGCCGCAAGCTGTCCCATCAGGGTGTTGGACGAAATTTAATTTCATCCAACATCAGGTTGAGCATTTACCAACATTTAAGCTAACAACAATAAAGACACGGAAAAACAGAGATGATGAATCTCTGTTTTTCCGTGTGTATCAGACCTATCAGCCCGGGGAGTTTGCCCCGCAGCATCTCTTTGGGATCGAGCAGACAGGCACGGTAAGCCTTAAAAGCCCTCCAGTTTGCTGAGATCTACCAGTCCATCGGCCAGAGCGACCAGGCGCGCCAGCAAAGCCAATCGCGCTGTCCGGATTTCCATAGCCTCGGCCATGACCAGGACGGCATCAAAGAAGGCGGTGATGGCCGGCATCAAAGCCTCAAGGGCCTGCAGGAGCGTTTCCACATCATGCCGGCGCGCTTCGGCTTCCAGCAGAGCCGCGTAGAGGGCCTGTTCCGCTGGTTCGCGCAAGTAAGCGGGATCCAGGGTGCCGATGGTCTGCCCGCGCGTGATGCGCGCACAACGGGCATAGCTGGCCAGGATCTGCGGCCAGTCGGGCCGGGCGACCCAGGTGCTCAGGGTTTGGGCAGCGAGCGCAGCCTGGTAAGGAACATGGCCCTGCGGCCCCAACACGGCCTCAACCACGTCATAAGCAAAGCCCATCTCGCGCAAAACACCGCGCAAACGCCCGCGGATAAAATCGAGCACGGCCTCTTGCTGCTCCGCGGTGACGGGAACGGGCTGCAAAGTCGCCGCCTGGGCCAGGGCCTCGTCCAGACGCAACGGCAGACGGTGACGCATAAGGGTTTCAATCACATCCAGGGCCGCGCGCCGTAGTCCGTACGGATCAGCGGAAGCGGTTGGCACTAAACCTACGGCAAAAAGCCCCATCAGGCTATCGAGGCGATCGGCCAGCACGAGGGCCGCACCGACGCGCGTCTGGGGCAGGGTGTATTGTTCGCCAATAGCCTGCGCAACGGCCTGTGGCTCGCCGGAACGCAGAGCATATTCACGGCCCATGATGCCCTGCAGGCTGGTCATCTCAATCACCAGTTCGGTCGCCAGGTCGGCCTTGCACAAATGCGCAGCGCGCGCCAGCCAGGTCTGTTCCTGCGCATCCAACCCCAATCGCGGCCCGATCCAGGGTACCAGGGCTTCGATGCGACGGGTTTTATCCAGCATGGAGCCGAGGGATTCCTGGAATACCAGGGTATCCAACCGCGGCAGGAAAGCTTCCAGAGGTTTGCGCGTATCTTGCTGGAAAAAATACTCCGCATCCGCGTAGCGGGCGCGTAACACATCGGCGTTCCCCTGCACAACAATCTCACCGTAATCGCGACCGCCATTGCGAATGGCGATGAAGTAGGGGAGCAGACGTCCATCCGCGGTTTTGACGGGGAAATAACGCTGGTGTTTTTTCATCACCGCGATGAGCACCTCCGGCGGAAGCGCCAAGTAGCGCTCCTCAAAACTGCCGCGCAAAGCGGTCGGCACCTCAACCAGGTGAGTCACCTCGTTCAGCAGAGCCCCATCATCTCCATAAACGCCACCCACTTCCTGGGCCAGGGCAGTCACCTGGGCGCGGATGGCCTCGCGCCGGGCTTCGGGGTTAAGAATGATGGCGTAAGCTTCCAGCGTGGGGAGATAGTCCCAGGCGGAGGCAAGCGCAATTTCGGGCGAACCAGCAGAGCGCGGCCCGCGGGTCACGCGCCCGCTCACGACACCCGCGTAAGTCAGGGGGATCACGTCTTCGCCATGCAGAGCTACCAGCCAGCGCAGGGGGCGGCTAAACGCGATGCCGGTCTCATTCCAACGCATGGCGCGCGGGAATTTGAAGCCGCTCAGCCATTGTAGCATCAGGTTACCCAGCACCTCCGCTGCCGGGCGCCCCACTTCACGCCGGATAGCGACAACGTAGGTGCCGCCAGCCAGCTCCTGAACCTGCAGGTCCTCGACGGCGACGCCCTGAGAACGGGCAAAGCCCTCGGCAGCGCGTGTAGGCCGGCCTTCCGCATCGAAGGCGGCTTTGGCCGCCGGGCCTTTCACCAGACGCTCCTCGTCCCGTTGCCGCAGAGCCAGGTCTTCCACCAACACGGTCAGGCGGCGAGGCGTGGCGTAAACGGCGATCGCACCGTGATCGAGACGCGCCCCGGCCAGGCTCGCCGGGACGCGCTCGCGCAAGTAGGCCAGGGCAATCTCCACGTCCGCCGGAGGCAGTTCCTCGACGCCAATTTCAAAGACCAGCGGCGCTTTTTCCGCAGTCTGCTCGCGTTCAACATGGGGGGTGAGTAGCAAGGGCAGGGCTTCGGGCGCGACGGAACGCCGCAAACCGGGACGCCCGCGCCAGGGGTAGCCGGCCTGTTCGCGTTGGGCCAGGTAATTTTCAGAACAACGGCGGGCCAGGGCACGCATGCGCTTGAAGAAGCGTGCCCGCTCCGTGATGCCTACCGCACCGCGCGCGTCCAGAATGTTGAAGGTATGGGAGCAGCGCAAGATGTAATCCAATGCGGGCACAACCAGGCCGCGGTCCAGGGCCAGATTGGCCTCATCTTCAAAGGCTTTATAAAGCAACTGCAGGCGTTCGATGTCGGCCTGTTCGAACTGGTAACGGCAGTAGTCCACTTCCTGGTCGCGGAAGATTTCGCCGTAGGTGTGTTGCCCATCCCAGTTGATGTCCCACACCGAGCGCACTCCCTGCAGGAACATGACGATGCGTTCCAGGCCGTAGGTGATTTCCACCGCCGGGGGATCCAAATTGATGCCGCCCGCCTGCTGGAAGTAGGTGAACTGGGTGATTTCCAGGCCGTCAAGCCAGACTTCCCACCCCAACCCCCAGGCGCCGAGGGCGGGCGATTCCCAGTTGTCCTCGACGAAGCGGATGTCGTGTTCCTCGCGCCGGATGCCCAGGGCTTCCAGGCTGCGCAGGTAGCGTTCCTGCGGGTCGCCGGGATCGGGCTTGAGGATGACCTGGTACTGGTAGAACATCTGCATGCGGTTGGGGTTGTCGCCGTAACGGCCATCATCGGGGCGATACGAAGGCTCGACGTAAGCCACGTTCCAGGGTTCCGGTCCCAGGACGCGCAAGACGGTCGCCGGGTTCAGGGTCCCTGCGCCCACTTTTTCGCTATAGGGCTGCCAGATGACGGTGCCCTGGTCGGCCCAGAATTGTTGCAGACGTAAAATTACCTCTTGAAACGATAACATGGTCACCTCGACTATGCTACATAATGGCAGGGCTATTTTACCACAGGATGCCGAGACGGTTTGCGCCGCCTTCCTCTTGAACGTGGGCTTCTACCGTGCTCCAGGGCCAGGGGAAGGAAGAGGGTTCTTCAGACCTGACGCGGGGGTAACGGCCCGCCGAGAGCGGCCACAGCTTTCTGGATGGTGGCGCGGTCCGGTGTGCGCAAAGCCGAGGACGGTCCGGCTTCGGCGTCCAGCACAATAGCCAGGGTCCCCTTCGCACAAGGGATAGCCAGATCCACGCAGTAGCTGACGCCGTCTTCGTGCAGGACGTACTCGCGTTCCGGGAAAAAGCCGCTTTCTTTGAGGGTCACGTAAAGGCCATCCGCCCCGGAGATGAAGAGGTCGTTGATTTCCTGAGCAGCGGCAAAGCGATCCCAGGTAGTTTCAATGAAGCTGATGCGCCGCCAGCGCAGGCTGGGAATCGGCGGTTCGCGTCGGATAAGGGGGCCAAGCTGGAGTTTGTAATACAGAGCATCGGCGTGCGGATGGTCAGGCTCATCGGGCAGCAGGTCGCGCCGACGCGTCAGTTCATAGCCGCGAATTTCGGCGTACCAGGCGATGCTCCATTTATCGTAGGGGATGGCCGCCGTGAAGTAGAAGGCCAGTACGGCGGCGCTGTTCACACTGCGCGGGGCGTGCTCGACCGGAATGCGATACCAGCCAGCGTCGCGGGCGATGGCAAAATCCTTAAGACGATTCATAACTCCTACCAGGACTTCATCCGCGGATTCAAACATGGGTCCCTCTCCCTGGTGTTGCTCTGGATTATATGCGCCGCGCAGGTTCGGCCCTGCCACGAAGCCGAATGCTCAAGGCGTGGTGCCCGACACCATTCGCACCAGGTTGAGGCCAGTTCCGCGTTGCTCTGGTGCTGGCGCCAGCTTTCCCGCGCAGGCAAGGTAATCTTAATCCAAAAGCGTTTTCGGGCAAATCCATCTCATCCAGGGCTTGTAGCACAACGACAAGCAGTTGCCCCCACCTGATGTTTGCCCCCATCTCACCGCAAAATCACTCGAAAGGTTGACCTTTCAGAAGCTTCGGGTAGTATTAAAGAAGGTGATAATCCAAAACTAAGGAGGGTTCATGAAACTGCATCATGTGGCGATTGTGGTTGAAGATCTGGACGCTGCTCTGAAGGTATATCAGGAGGCGTTAGGTCTGGAACTGGCCGGGCGGCGCTCTGTACCCGCGGAAGGCGTTGAAATCGCTTTTCTGCCTACTGGTGAGTCGGAACTGGAATTGATGCGTCCTCTGGATCCGGAAAATTCTATCGGACAGTTCTTAGCCAAACGCGGCGAGGGCATTCACCACATTTGCCTGCTGGTTGAGGATATCGAGGCCGCGGTGCAGCAGCTCCAGGCAGCGGGAGCGCGCATGGCGACCGAGATTCGCAGCCATCCCGATGGGACTCGCTATGCTTTTGTCCATCCCAAGAGCACCCGCGGCGTGCTCATTGAGCTGTACCAGAAGCCGCAAGCCTGAGTCTTAGCATCATGAAACGCGCCTTGCTCCTGGCATTGCTGATGAGCCTGGTGGTCAGCCCTGGGGTGCGGGCCCAGCTTTCCCCTTACGCGGCCACGCTGATCTGGCTGCGTCAGTATCAGCAACCCGACGGCGGCTTCACCAATGGCCTGACTGAGGGCTCCGATCTTCTGGTCACGGCGGAAGTGGTGCGCGCGGTTGTGGCCGTAGGGCAAGATCCAGGGGAATGGGCTACGGAAGGCGGCGCCACGGTCCGCGCGTACCTGGATGAGCAGTTGAGCGCCGGAGAAGCCCGCGATGCGACGCGGCTGGTCCACATCATCCCCGCCCTGATTGCCCTGGGCGAGGACCCGCGCACGTTTGCCCAACGCGACCTGATCGCCGAATTGCTGGCCCAACAGCACGAGCTCACGTATCAGATCGGGGCCTCGCTGCTTGAGCATGCTTTGGCGATTCAGGCTTTGCAAAGCGCGCAGGAGACCGTGCCGCCCGAAGCGCTGATCCTGCTGCTCAGCCGCCAGGCCAGCAACGGCGGGTGGAGCGCCAGCGGCGCGACGGAGCCAGACGCCACGGATGTCCATACAACGGCCCAGGCGCTGCTGGCCCTGGTGCGCGCGGGGGAAACGGGGTGCGTCCCCGCGGCCCTGGAGTACCTGCATCAGGTGCAGAATCCCGACGGTGGCTTCCCCTGGCGTCCTGGAGGCGGGAAGCTGGAGAGTGAAACCGAGGCGCACGCCACGGCTTTCGTCCTGCTGGCTCTGGCGGAGTTGGGTTCTCCGCTAAGCGCCTGGCAAGCCGCCGAAGGCGACCCGATCAGCGCGCTGCAGACCTTGTATGCCATGCCGGCTTTCTACTGGCGGGCTTCGGTGCCCACGCCGAACATTCTGGCCACGGCTTACGCGCTGCAGGCGCTCGCCGCCTGGCAGGAAACCGGCGAGCTGAGCGGTTTCGGCGGCCAGGGAGTCCAGTTGCCCCGCACAGGCCTGGATAGCACTGCGTTGCTCGGACCAGGGTTGACGGCGCTCATCCTGGGGTTGAGTCTGTATCGCGTATCACGGAGAAAAATCGCCTGACGTTACACCGGCCAGCCTTTCCGGCAGGCCGGTGTTTTAAGCAGCTCAGGGCGTGCTGTAGGCCCGGTCGGGCAACCTCCGCCGTTCTTCATCGCTAAAAGTCCAGGCTCTGCGCCGCCCGGCTTACACAATCAGCTCGTCCAGGCTCCGTTTGGGGACGTGATGGACCTGCTGCTCGTCGCGCCAGTAGCGGATGTCGCCATCCGGCCCGACCGGCTCAATCACCACTTGTTCGACAGGCTTGCCCAGCGCCAGGACGTACAACAACTCGTAGCGTTCTGGCAAGGCCAGAACACGGCGCAAGGTTTCCTGCTCGAAGGAGGCGATGATGCAGCCACCTAACCCCTTTTCCGCAGCCCCCAGCATGATGCTCTGCGCGGCAATGCCGGGATCAACCCCAAAATTGCGTGTGATAGTGGTGTCGCCCAGGATGATGATGTAAGCCGTAGGCCGTTCGCCCTCGGCAGGACCGGGCCAGGTTTTCAGATACCCCGCCCAGCGCAGCGTGGGAAAAACGGCTGCGCGCGTCTCCGCATCGGTAACCAGGCGGAATTTCAGCGGTTGCCGATTGGCTGCAGACGGCGAAAGGCGGGCCAGCTCAACCAGATCGCGCAACGTAGCCTCGTCAATCAGGAAGGTCTCATCGAAACGGCGGTAACTGCGACTTTTACGAATCAGTTCATACAACATGCACAGCCTCCTGTGGTGGACCCTGGCGCCCTTCCAGACAAGCGGGCGTTCAAGCGTATTATACAGCAAAACCGTCCGGCGCTATCTGCAGCTCTCCACGCTTCGGTTTCCCGCCGTGTTGGCAGCTTCATTTCCCTCAGGAAAAGAGCAGCCCCGTCTTAGCTGAGCTTCGGACGTGAGTTCGGACATGGGTGGCAAGAATCTCCTGGTTGCGTCAAAATTGGGCTTGTAGCACATTATAGGCCCAAACCAGGAGGT
>DAOTZR010000234.1:0-5338 GCA_034434315.1 Anaerolineae bacterium | reverse complement strand
GGCGCACCGGGTCGAGGCGCAGCGCCATCAGCAGGGGGACGAACTGATAGGTGCGCGGGCGGATGGAGATGCGCCCCAGCGAGCGCAGCGGGGCGGCTCCCTCGCGCAGCGTCAGGCGCGCCGCCTGCCAGAGCAGATGCGCGCCGGCGGCGTCGGCAACGTCCTTCGGCGTGGGCAGCGGAAACGTCGCCGGCTGCGGGCGCTCTTCGGGCAGGGTGTAGCCGAGCAGGTCGGTCAGTCCCCTGTGAAGCGCCACCGCCTCGTCGGTCACCCCGGTCAGCGGGCGCAGCAGATACAGATCGGGATCAGGACTGGGCAGGAGCACCCAGTAACGGCCACGGACTTTGACAATGGAGCCGATGTTCATATCAGAGGCACTACCTTTGCGTAAAGCCTGGTCTGTCTCACCGCCACGACATGGATAGATCGCATCATCCATGAAACCCTCTCTAACCAGATGATGACCGACAGTATACCTTTCCTACCGGAAGACGCAAGCGCGTCAGGCAACGTCCCCAGTCTCCGCGCTGCGCCACCAACCGGCGCAGGTGGATGAACCTCTCCTGGCCGATAATCTGGCCAGGATAAGTAACTCCTGCTTCACCCCGCTGATTTTCGGCGTTATGGGCGCCTGAGCGGAGCCGGTCGGCTTCGGCACGATGTGGCGCAGGATGATGAAGTTTTAAAATTTAATCGGGTAACAAGGCACGGTGTCGCGTGACGGGCAACCGGACGGCGCGACGTTCCATCGCGGCGGGTGCCGGAGGCCGAAGCTATCCAGCTGCAAGGTGGAGCTCCGACACCAGCTCTGTTCAGGGCAAAGGCCCCTGGCGTCGCCAATTAAAAGGGTATACCCCTACAACCGGGGCGCCTGCAGCGACGCACGACCCGGTCGGCGTAGGCCGACCGTTGGCCGCAGGCCCAACGAGGTAATTTCAATCACCGCTTGACAATTTTTATTTCAGCCAGGGCTTGCGCGGTGATTCAACCCACCTGGATCCCCCCACTTTTTGCGAACCTTCAATCCAGGGTCGGGGCGGGGGCATGGGTGTGTCCCACCCTCAGGTCAGGACAACGCTGATTTTTCAGCTTGGGCGGGCTGGGGCGACTTTAACAAAAAAAAGAGCTGCTTCGATTGGCGAAGCAGCTCTGATAAATTCAAGACAAATCACTGGTTGGGTTTCAATCTACGCTTGCATTCCTACCCATCCAAGTCATTTGTCACTGCGGGAGCGACGGGATTTGAACCCGCGATCTCGGCCTTGACAGGGCCGCATGTTAGGCCACTACACCACGCCCCCTCAACGCTGCGCATCATACCACAGGGCCGAAAATTGTCAAATTGCATTTCTGGGACAATAAACGTTCGCGCCGCAATCGTCGCATTCCAGTTGGATGGTGGTGTGCTCGATGCCAAAGTGATCATGCAAGACCTGCCGCAAGTCCTGCATAGGGCCGTTTGTCACGCTCAGCGCCTGATCATCCAGCAGGACGTGGGCGCTTAAGGCCACGTACCCCGGCCCGATGGTCCAGACGTGCAGGTCGTGCACGGCTTTGACGCCCGGCACGCCGGCCATCGCCGCCTGAATCTGGGCGATGCTCAGGCCTTCGGGAACACCCTCGACCAGAATGTGCAGGGTCGCTTTGAGCAGCCGTCCGGAGCTGACGAGGATGAGGCATCCGATGGCAGCGCTGATAAGCGGATCTAGCCAGGTCCAGCCGGTGATGAGGATCAGCACGCCGGCGCCAATCACGCCGACCGAGGCCAGGGCGTCGCCCAGAACGTGCAGGAAAGCCGAACGGGTATTCACGTCATCGTGATCGTGTTCGTGCAAGAGTTGGGCGACCAGGACATTGATGACCAGGCCGATAACTGCGATCACCAGCATCGGCCCCGCGGCAATGGGGCGGGGGGCCTGCCAGCGTTGCCAGGCTTCGCGGAAGATTTCAAAAGCGATCAACAGCAGGCTGGCGCCATTGACCAGGGCTGCCAGGATCTGCATCCGGTGATACCCGTAGGTGTGACGTTCATCCGGCGGACGTCGCGCAAGGCGCAGGGCAAGATAACTCAGCCCCAACGCAAAAGCATCCATGAACACATGCCCGGCATCGGCCAGCAGTGCCAGGCTGCCGGTCCACACACCGCCGCCAGCTTCGGCCAGGAAAATCAGGCTGGTTAAGATCAGAGCCATTACAAAACGCCGTTCGCGCTGCTCCTGGTGATGGTGATGCATGGGTTCTTGTACTCCTGTGATTTTGAATGTAAGCTGCTGGTGTGTTTGTCGCCCAAGCCACAAAGATAAATTCGTTCCGACTCACTGCCCTGCCCACAAGACGCTCAGCACTTGAGCAGGACAGTGCTGAACAGGTGTCCGGCTTGCAGTTCCCTTACAGCCCAGCGATCACTGCGGTCTGATGTTCAGGCCTTAACTGTGTATTTTACCGTTTCTTACCGACTCAGCAAATCAGGGAGGTCATCCGGCCTCCCTGATGATCATCGGAACGTCTGAGGAACTGGTATCAATGCAACCTTTCCAGGTGATTGCTCAGCGTGCCGGCAAGGTAAGCCTGGACCGCCTGATCTATCTCCGCCATGTCGGTAATCACAGGCTGGATGCCGGCCTGTTTGATATGCTCATAGGCTCCGCTGCCCATGCCGCGTACCAGCAGGACCTGGCAATCGGCAATAGCGGCGATCATGCTTTGATGACGCCTCTGGGCAGCATCGCCGAAACCATGGAGGTGGTCGTGTGTAGCCTGGTCACCATGCTCATGGCCCCAGGAACCATGCCCCATTTTATCACGAATTTCGCGCGCGATGACCTGCCCTTCTTCGATAGTCAGGACTACGTACAAAGGGGCGCGTCCAAAATGCTGGCTGATGGTCTTTCCTTCGTCGGATACAACCGCGATTTTCATTACCATTGACCTCCTGATAGGTTAAGCCTCTTGAGATGGGGTGGAAAAAAGGTTTTCATACAGGGCCAGAAACTGGTCCAACTGTTCGCGGCTTTTGCGCAGCATAACAGCCCAGGCGTGGAGATACTCGCGCCCTTCCTCGGTGAGTTCGTAAACGCGCCGGGCAGCGCCACTGCCACCCGTGTCCCAATTGGAACGTACCAGCCCTTCTTCCTCAAGCTGACGAAGCGTGCGATAGAGCAGACCTGGGGCAATGTCCATTCCCTGGGATAAACGGCCCAGCTGATCCATCAATTCATAGCCGTGAGCCGGCTTTTGAGCCAGGAGCAACAGTAACCAGGGCTGGACCAGCCCGCGCAGTCGCTCTCCTCCTGACCTGCCGCAACTTCCGTAAATACCATGGCTTCCGAAAGGCATAGTCAACAAACCTCCTTTCATGAATATATATAACTATGTCATATATTGACATTATACTCTTAACAGTTTTTTGTCAAGCAGGCAGGAGCTTTTGCTCTTGTCTTCCGCCGTTTTGGGAGAAGGAATACCATGTTTTCCTGACCCGTGACACGCGCCTGTCTCAGCCGCCCGGGTGCCTTCGCTCTTATGCCCGGATTCACCCGTAACGCCTGGTGCTTTTGGGTGAATTGCGGGGTTGCACAAAAGCGTGGGGAATCCTGGGCCGAGGGCACAGATCATAGCGGGCCGCAGTCGTCCTGATGGTCAGGTGCCGACTGTCTATGTATGCTTAAAGCTGCTTGAGAGAAGACGCAAAAACCGGGTCAAATGGGGTTTGAATGATGCCTGGCCCAGAACGTGGCTTAATCTCCGGGCTGTTCCAATAAATCTTTGCATTTTTGGCTGCGGCGGTAACATTTGCCCCGTATGCAATCTTCCGGGGCAACCGCGCAGGTCCCTTTGTTGGCATAAAGGGTTGCGGCAATTTCGAGCAGATTGTAAATCTCTGGCTGAGCGATCCGATACCAGATATTCCAACCCTCGCGCCGATGGCAAACCAGGCCCGCATCGCGCAGGATCGTGAGTTGTTGTGAAACGTAAGCCTGCCGCAGGTCAAGGGTTTCCATAATCTCGTAAACGGTCAATTCCCGACCTTTTAATAAGTGCAAAATTGCCAGGCGGTTAGGGTGGGCGATCGCTTTCAAAAGCTCAGCCAGACCTTCCAGCTCCATGAACTATTTCTCCTTCCTGAAAATCAATTCATTTTATGGAATATGATAACCGTTTTTGGTTGAACGTCAAATGGAGCATGGGCGGAAATCAGAGGCTTTTTTGCATCTTCTGAAATCCGTTTTATCATTATCTTGTCCATGTTATCAAGCGTTAATCGCGAATGCCTGGGAGGCCTCGACTATGCAAATCATTATGGAAAGTGTGTTCAACGTCGCTTACCTGATTGTAATCTGGATTCTGGTAGTTTTGATGTCCGTGCAGATGAAACGGGTGGCATCACAAGATCGCCGGCTGGCGGAGCTCATTCGCCTGGCATTTTTGTTACTGGCCTTTGGAGATACGGGACATGTGGGGTTCCGCGTACTGGCTTATCTCAAGGGCGGATTAGAAACGCGCATCAATTTGTTAGGTACGCCGATGAACCTGGCCGGCCTGGGGTCGCTCACGACCGGCGTTACCGTCACATTGTTTTATATGGTGATGGTGTATGTCTGGCTGGTGCGCTTTGAGCGTTATGAGAACCTGGCTTCCATGGCGTTACTCCTGGCTGGAGTTGTGCGCCTTTTCCTCTTAGCCCTGCCGCACAACGATTGGAACGTCCCTACAGCGCCTTACCCTATGGGACTTTATCGCAATATCCCTTTGATGGTCCAGGGAGTGGGACTTTTGCTGCTCATCTGGCACGATAGTTATCGCCGACAGGATCGAACTTTCCAGTGGATCGGCTGGATGATTGCGCTGTCGTATCTGTTTTACACGCCGGTCATTTTGTGGGTCCATCGCGTGCCGGCGCTGGGCATGTTGATGATCCCCAAAACCTGCGCTTATCTCGCTCTGGCATGGATTGCCTATCGGGCGCTATGGGTTCAGCGTGCGTCGGCTTCGGCCCAGGCTTACGCTCAGTCGGATTCAAAGGTGAGGGACCCCCTGCCTGGGTGAGCTTTTAGCGGAATAGTCGGCGTTATTCGAATTTTAAGCGTTCTTGTGCATGGGATGATGTAGATGGCTTTCAGGGAAGGGGTACCAGTGCCCTTTGGAGTGCATCTGCCTCATCAATAAGTTGAGGTATGTTTTTCATTGCCCCAATATGGAGATGCACTATGAGTTCGCGAAGTCGTGCCTATAAGTGGGGAGTGGTGTTGGCTTTGTTGGCTTTGTTCCTCTTTGCTGGGGCTTTATATGCCCAGTCGGGGAAAATCTTGAATGCCATCAATCAGTATGGCTTAAAACT
>DAOTZR010000233.1:0-11736 GCA_034434315.1 Anaerolineae bacterium | reverse complement strand
TCTGGAAAACGGGTTGCGGGGGTGAATTTGCCCGCCAGGATGCCCATGGCTAGGGCTCCGCGCACGATGACGCCGATGTCATGAGCCTGGCAGTAGGGGAGGATCTCCTTTTCCGCAGTGCGGTTGAGGATGCTGTAGTCAATCTGCAGGGTGGCACAGTGCCCATCGGCATTGAAGGCCTGGAGGTACTCAAAGTTGCTTGTGCTCACGCCGTAAGCCCGGATCTTGCCGTCCCGCTGCAGGCGCTGAAAGCCCTCCAGGAAAATCTCCATGGTGGGATCGCGGAAGTCAATGTGACTCTGCATCACGTCAATGTAATCCGTGGCCAGGCGGCGCAGGTTGCTTTCCACGCCGGCGATGAGTTTTTCCACCGTGGTGTAAGCGCTCTGGCCGCGCGCGCCGTCGAAATCGCGCCAGCCGATTTTCGTGGCCACGATGAAGCGCTCGCGCCGACCGCGCATGGCCTGACCAAGCAGCTCCTCGCTGTGACCGTTGCCGTACACATCGGCCGTATCGAAGAAGTTGACGCCCGCATCCAGGGCGTAGTCAATGGCATCCAGCACGTCGCGGTCGTCCGTAGGCCCCCAGGCATCGCCGCCTGCGGCCCACAGGCCCATGCCGATTTCGCTCACCATCATGCCGCTTTTGCCCAGCCGACGGTATTTAAGTTGGTTAACCATGGTTCCTCCTTATTAAAATCAAAAGTTAAGGTGTAACTTTAGCGCAGTTGCGCACGTTGGCCTCTTTGTCGTAGGTGTAGCCCACGCGGGTGATGGAGGTCACGCAGAAGGTCCTTTCGCCGCTTTTGTCGCTCGCCTCGGAGCGCAGGCTCAGGCGCCCCTCAGCGTCGGTCAGGCCCTCAGTTTCGCCGCGCGGGACCGCGCCGACCCAGCCGCCGACCACTTGCGCGTTGCTTACCGGTTGCCCCGCGGTATCTACCACGAGGATGTCGGCCACAGCCTGCCAGGTCCCATCGGCGTTGGTGACGATGCGCGCAGTGATGTCCCCGACGTGCAGCGTGCCGCGTTCCGTAGCCCCGGCGCCGATCTGGTCCGGACGCTGATAAACCCGCACATAGTCCACTTTGAGCTGTTGGGGGAAGACCGTGGTTTCGTTCGGCGGACCGGGCCAGTTCCCGCCCACGGCTAGATTGAGCAGGATGAAGAAGGGGTGGTCGTAGACCCAGGTGCCGGGCACGCTTTGAGGCGTAACGCGGAAAAATTCCACGTCGTCCACATACCAGCGGATTTCCTCCGGCTCCCATTCGACGGCGTAGACGTGGAAGGCGCTGGAAGCGTCGGGGACACTGGTGCGCGTCCCGACCCCGCTGCCTCCGGAATAGCCCGGCCCGTGGACGGTGCCGTACACGTGGGTGGGGTCCTTGCCGACAAATTCCATGATGTCAATCTCGCCGCACAGCGGCCAGCCGGCTGTGTCAATATCCGTGCCCAGCATCCAGAAGGCGGGCCACAGGCCCACACCGGAGGGCAGTTGCATGCGCGCCTCGAAGCGGCCGTACGTCCAGGCCAGGCGGCCCTGGGTCTTGATGCGTCCAGAAGTGTAGTCCCGACGCACGAATTTCTCGGCGCGTGCTTCGAGGACCAGGAAGCCATCCTCCAGCCGCACGTTTTCCGTCCGGTCTGTGTAAGCCTGCAGCTCATTGTTGCCCCAGCCGTGACCGCCGATGTCGTAGGTCCAGTATTCCGGGTTGAGCGTTTCCCCCTCGAACTCGTCATGCCAGACCAGGTTCCAGCCTTCGCGTTCCCATTCCGGGGTGGGGGTGGGCGTGGGGGGGAGCGTAGGTGTGGGCGTGGGGGCGGCCGCGCTGCTACATCCGGCCAGGAGTACCATGAGCCCAACGATTAAGGTGATGCCATACGTTTTCATAGGGTCTCATCCTCAAAAAGATAAGTTTGAATGGCGTGGGCCGGGATGCGCGCCGCATAGTGGCGTTCTCCCAGGCTCAGGGTAAAGGGCTGTTCGGCTTCGCCGCGATTGAGGACAATCAGGGCCAGGCGCCCATCGGGATTGCGGAAGGCGCTGGCTTCCAGCGCACAGGCCCGAACCGCGCAGCCGATGCGTCGGGCGCCGGGCCGCACAAAGCGGCTGAAGTGGCCCAGGTAGTAGTAGGAACTCTGATAGAGGAGCTGACCAGTGCGCGTGTCGGCGATGATGGGGGCGCTGCAGTAGTTACCCACGTGATTCGGTCCGCCCTGTTCATCGAGTAAGATGTTCCAGTCCATCCAGCCTTCGGTCCAGGCGTTGAGGTCGTTGATGATGGCGTGGGCGTAGCGTTCCCCCAGGCCCCATTCGCCCAGGTGCGGGCCGCCTTCCTGGCAGCCCTCGGTGAAGATGAGGTGCTTATCGGGATAGGCCGCGTGGGTGCGCTGGACGTTATCGAAGCGCTGCGGGGTTTCGTACCAGTGGAAGGCGGCGCCCCAGACATACTGCGCGGCTTCGGGATCGTCGTAGACGATGCGGGCGCGCTCGTAAAGCCGGTCGCGGTTGTGGTCCCAAATCAGCAGGCGGATGGCGTCCAGTCCGTGCCGGCGCAGGGTGGGGCCGAGGTAGTCGCGGACAAAGTCGCGCTCCTCTTCGCCGGTGTAGCGGCAGGAGTCCCAGGTTTGCGTGGCCTCCGGCTCGTTTTGCACGGTCAATCCCCAGATGGGCACGCCTTCTGCAGCGTAGGCCTGGATGTAGCGCACGTAGTAGGTGGCCCAGGCCGCGCGGTATTCCGGCTTGAGCTGGCCGCCGTGATTCATGCTGCCGTTGGTCTTCATCCAGGCTGGCGGACTCCAGGGGGAGGCGACGAGCTTGAGCGGGCCGCCGGCTACCGCAAAAGCGGCTTTGATGAACGGCAGCAGGGCCTGGCGATCGCGGGCGATGGAGAAGTGGCGTAACTCCACATCACCGGGGACCTCGGCGTAAGCGTAGTTGCCCAGGGAGAAGTCGCAACTGTTGATGTGGGTCCGGCACAGGGTGTAGCCATGCCCCTGGACCGGGTCGAAGTAAGCGCGGAGCACTTCTTCCTGGCGTTCCGGGGGTAGCTTGAAGAAGGTGACGGCGGCGGCTTCGGTGAAGGCGCCACCAAAGCCGATGATCTCCTGATACGTCACCTCCGGGTCCAGGACGATGCCCGGCGCGTCGGGGGTGGGGCGGGTCGCGCCTGGCGGCGTCTGCGGACTGAGCCGCAGGTTGCTGGTTTGTGCGGTACTGTAAAGCGCAAGGTTCACAGGTTTCAGGCTCCTTTCATCTCAAAGGGTCAGGGTTGGCCCTGGGTCTGCAGTCCGTAGCCCAGGGGAAACAGCGGTTCGGTTGGATTGGACCCGCGCGGGAGTTGGTCCATGCTGGCCGGCCAGGTGAAAGGCAGCGCGCCGGTGATGGGGACAGCGCCGAAAAGCCCATCGGCCACGCCCTGGCCTTCAGTGCCGGGCAACCAGGCCACCACGATGGCGTCGGCCAGGTCCAACACCTCGCCGAGGATGAGGGGGCGCCCGGTGATGAGCACGATGATGAGTTTGTCGCTGCTTTCGCGCATGCGTTGAACCAGGAGGACATCCGCGGGATCGAGGCTGAGGTCTTCCGCATCGCCGACGCCTTCGGCATAGGGCCGTTCGCCGATCACGGCGAGGCCGACTTCGGCCTGGGCGGGGAATTTGCCAAAGCGGTTGAAGCGAACCGTGGTGCTGTCAGTCACGGCGGCTTCGATGCCTTCCAGGATGGTGGTGCCCGGCGTGATGGCCCCGGCCTTGCCCTGCCATTCGATGGTCCAGCCGCCGCATTGGATGCCGATATCGTCAGCCGCCTGGCCGCCTACGTTGAGGCTGGTGAGGGTGGTGGGCAGGGGCAGGACGGCGTCGGCGTTCTTGAGCAGCACTAGCGATTGGGCCACGGCTTCCCGCGCCAGGGCGCGATGGTCGTCCGCGCCGACCTGCGGTAACAGTTCCGGCGCACCCATGGGGTGCTCAAACAGGCCGAGTTTGAATTTCACACGCAGAATGCGCCGGACCGCGTCGTCAATGCGTTCCTGGGGCACGGCCCCCTCTTCCACAGCCTGGGTCAGGGTGGTGATGAAGCGCTCGTAGTCGTAGGGGACCATGATCATGTCCAGGCCGGCGTTGATGGCGGTGACGACGGCGACTTTGTAATCGCGGTCAATCTGGTCAATCGCCGCCCAGTCGGAAACAAGGAAGCCCGCGAAGCCCAGCTCGCCCTTGAGTACGTCGGTGAGCAGGTAGCGCTGCGCGCTCATCTTCAGGCCGCCCCAACTGGAGTAGGAGACCATGATGCTCTGCGCGCCGGCGGCGATGGCCGCCTGATAGGGGGGGAGGTGGATGGCGCGCAGGGTAGCCTCGTCCACCTCCGTCACGCCCTGGTCCAGCCGGTATTGGGGATTGGCCGACGTGCCCCAGCTTGTCCCACCGTCGCCGACGAAGTGCTTGGGCGTGGCCAGGACCGTGCGCGGATCGGCCAGGTCCGCGCCCTGGAGGCCGGTGATGTAGGCGCTGGCCAGTTCGCTGACGAGGACCGGATCCTCACTGAAAGCTTCGTAGGTGCGTCCCCAGCGGATGTCCTGTGGAACGGCGACGACCGGCGCGAAGTTCCAGTCCACGCTGGTGGCGGCCACTTCCAATGCCGTCACCTCGCCGATGCGTCGCACCAGGTCGGGGTTGCGCGTGGCGCCCAGGCCGATGGCGTGCGGGAAGATGGTGGCGCCTTTGACGTTGTTGTGCCCGTGTATTGCATCCACCCCGTAGATGAGGGGGATGCCCAGGCGGGTCTCCAGTGCGGCGGCTTTGTAGGCCTGCACCATGGCGGCCCAATTTTCCGGCGTGTTGGGGATGGGATAACCCCCCCCGCCGCTCAGGACGCTGCCGATGGCGTAGCGCGTGACCTCCTGCGGCGTAATGCTGTTCTTTTCCACCTGCGTCATCTGGCCGATTTTTTCCGCCAGGGTCATGCGTGCAAGGAGGTCCTCCACGCGCGCTTCGATGGGCTGTTGCGGATCACGGTACAGGGCGGTTGTATCCATCGGCGTAGGCACGCTTTCGGGTGTAGTCCGGGTTGGGGTGGGGGAAGGCTGACAGGCGGCCAGCAGGACCAGGCCAACCAGAGTCAGGTTGAGCAGGGAGCGCAGGGATTTCAGCATGGCGTTCCCTCCGAACCCGCCGGGGCACCCCACAGGGCCTGGGTCAGACGCACCAGTTCCTGACGTTGCGCCGCGTCCAGAGGAACGCGGGGTGAATTGGCATCGCTGGTATCCGCGTTTTCGATGATGAGCACTGTGGCATCAGCATCCAGGGTGTGCGTGTGCCATGTGCCGCGTTTGACGTTGTAGAGTTTGAGCGGCTCCATGGCCAGCGCCTGCACGCTTTCCACCCGTTCCTGCCCCGTCCCCAGGAACAGGATGCAGCGCCCCTGGAGCAGGACGAAAACCTCGTCGGTCTCATCGTGACGCTGCATGGTGTCCAGGCGTTCGGGCCTGAGCTCGTCAATGGCGCGCAGGATGGCCACGCGCCAGGCGCCGTAATCAACCAGGGGGCGATAGCCTTCCCCGGTGTAGCTGCGAATGTCAATCAAGGGTTGAAGTGATTCCATAATATAACCTCGTTTGGGGTCAGGCTGGAGCTACGCCCGGAGATGCATCGGGCGCGGCTAACGTGATGTCGAGCTGATGCATGGCGTCGCCGTTCAGGGCCGTGAGGACTGAGCGCGGGATGATTATCTCCGCGCCGGGCCTGATGGCCAGCGGGGCGCCGTCCAGCGTCGCTTCGGCGATAATGTAGGTGCCGTAATCCAGGCGCTGGGGATTATGGTACACAATATCCAGCTCCCGTCCG
The DNA here is from genome assembly GCA_034434315.1 of Anaerolineae bacterium. Lineage (GTDB taxonomy): Bacteria > Chloroflexota > Anaerolineae > B4-G1 > SLSP01 > DAOTZR01. The sequence goes on along the minus strand of DAOTZR010000233.1, from coordinate 5,896 downwards.
GCAAAGAGGGTGTGGACCTGGACCCGACCTTCCGCATCCCATTGCTCTCGGAGCAGCGCCGGGCGCAGGCGCAGATCGCCCCAGCGGCCCTGGACGCCCCAAACCTCGGCCAGCAGGGTGAGCAGATACCAGCTCGCGGAACCGGTGAGGTAGGGGTAGACGCCGCGTCCGCGCGGGGTGACGTATTCCGGCAGGCCGGGGTACATGCGGCTGATGGGGAAGTCCTGAACGTGCCGGTAGATGCCGTACAGGATGCGGTGCGCTTCGCGCACCAGCCCGCGCCGATAGAGGGCGTTGGCATACATCACGGCCATGTGCGTGAACATGGCGCCGTTTTCCTTGTGGCCGAAGGCAAAGCCAAAACAGCGGCCCAGGTTCAGCAGCACTTCGCCGAAATCTGTGTTCAGCCGGGGGCCGCCGACGCGCTCGTCGTAAAGGTAGTGATTCACGGCCTGTACGATGGATTGCACCTGTTCGTTAGTGGCGATGCTGCTCATCAGGGTGAAGACCTGGCCGGTAAGCGTCATGCGCACGCCCAGGGGGTGTTCGCCCTCCACCCGTTGCCCGTCGTTATCGTAATAGCCATTGTACCAGCCATGCCCGGAGGCATCGGTAAGCCATTCCTGGCGGCGCAGATGCGCCGTCAGCCAGGCCGCTTTCACGTCCAGGTCGTGGGCCAGGGCGCTGAGCGGAATAGCCTGGCGTGTGCCGGAGATAGCCCCCTCGACGCTTTCAAAGTAGGCGCGCAAGCGGGCCTGCTTTTCGGTTGCGTGCTCGTAATCCACCGGCGCGGTGAGGGTATCCAGCAAGGGGAGCAACTCCAGCGCCAGCAGCGTCTCCTGGACGCCTTGCTGCTCCAGACGCCGGATCGTCTGCGCCAGGGCCTGCAGGTTGCCCGCGTACAGTGCGGTGAAGGCCACGCTTTCGCCCCGTTGGGCGGCCATGTCCAGGCCGTCGTTCCAGTCCGCTCCCTCCAGACGGATGATGTTGTGCTCGCCTACGTTGAAGAAGGCGGTGAGGTGTTGCACAAGCAGGTGTTCCAGGAGCGTGCCGCGATAGATCTCGCCAGCGCGCGTGCGCTGCCGGGTGCCCTGGGAAGGTTGCCAGGCGGGGTCCACCCGTTGCGCGCGATGGGTGAAGGCATCTTTGAAATACTCCTGTTCCTCCAGCAGGAAGGCCAGATCGCCGGTGTAGTGGATGTACAACTCGGTGGTGAGCCAGGGCCAGGCGCCGTGATCCATCCACACCCGCGGAATGTTATTGCGGTCGGCCTTGAACTCGCCGGGCTTGTGCCCGATGATGGTGGCATTGCTGCCATCCAGGCGCACCCCGGCGAAGTTGTGCCAGAGCGCCGTGCGCACCTGGTCGGGTTCGGTGAGCAACAGCGCGAGCTGATCCTGCCACAGGTCGCGCCAACCCCGTCCGCCCCGGCCGTAATCGTGGTAGGGGAGGAAGGAGTTGCCGCACAGACGCCGCAGCACGGGTTGGACGCCGACCCAGCGCAGCCAGGCATCGAAGCGCGCGTCGCCGGTGTGGAAGGTGAGCTTCCCGGTTTTGTGCTCCCACCAGCTCCGGGTGGCTTCCAGGGCCTGAGCGCAGGCCTGCGCCTGGCCATAACGCGCTACCAGCGTTGGGGGGGCAAGGTTCTCGCCGATGGCCAGGATGAGAATGTAACGGCGACTGGCGCCCGGCGCCAGGGTGATGTCCTGGAAGCGCAGCCCACCCAAGGCCTCGTAGCCATCCAGTGCGTAGCCCGCCGGAACGCCTTCTGTCGGTTCCGTGAGGGCCTGGGGCCAGTCTAACGTGCCGCCTTCGCCGATGAAGTCCTCGATACAAGGGTAGAAGGCTACCGGCGCGCGTCCATCCTCCTCGGCGCCCAGCACGGCGTAGCTCACCAGGTTGCGCCGGTGACCGCGCTCATCAAACGAAAGGGTGGGTTTGACCAGAACCCCATAGTCCTGCGTGCGGATGCGGTGCAGCAGGGACGTGACGTGGCGGTGGTCGCGCAGGTTATCGGCAGAGCGCCCGTAGATGGGGATGGCGGCGACGGGGCGGAAGGTGAGTGGCTCGTCCCGGAGATTGGTCAGGGTCACCTGCAGGATTTCGACTGCATCATCCGTGGTTGGTACAAAGCTCAGCAACTCCGCCTGTACCCCCAGGGCCGGGGCGCGTCGCACGACCCGCTGCCACAACAGGCCCGCTTCCAGCGTTACCGTTTCGGAACCATCCGGGGCGCTGCGTTGGGCAGCGCTGTTCCCCGTAGCTGACCAGATCTGCCCTTCGGCAGTGCGAATCCAGAAATTGCGCGCCGCGCGCGAAAGGTGCAAATCCTCCACCGAAACCGGCACCAGCAGGAACGTATTCTGCCCGGTTTTGGCGTCCCCGTGCAGGGTGGGAGTCACCACCGAGACCATGCCCGCTTCGTTGACCAACGGGAAATAGAGATAACTGGTACGATCGGGGGCTTCCAGGCGAAAGTCCCCGACGGTGTTCATGAAATGCCAGTTTGTTTGGCTCATAAAACCTCCTGGATGGGATTAGAAGAATACTTCGATGCGCAGCACCTGGCCGGTACGGACCAGTTCGGCATAGGGAGCCGGGATCACGGCGCCCTCGATTTCTACTTTCCTGTCTTTCAGGTAAAGCCGATAGCGGTGGGCAGCAACCTCCTGGGCAAAGGTCTCCCGGCGCTGCGGATTGATGTAAGTCACGTTGCAGGTACCGAGGAAGGTGAAGCTCACCGTCCCGTCCTCGCGGAAGAAATGGCCGGGCAAGGCGGGTTTGAAGGCCAGGCAGAGCTGCCCATCGCGCAGGAAGAAGGGGCGCGGTCCGATGAACATCAAAGTCCACATGCTCAGGAACTCCGCCGTAGCCCCGCTCAGGCGGGCGACAAAGCCGTTGCCGTGGAGGCGCGCGTCGGGATGGGCGCTGCTGACGATGAAGGATGAATTTTCCAGCGTACTGCGGCCGTAAGTAGCCGGATCGAAGAAACACACCATGGTATACGGCAAGTCAGCGTAGAAAGCGGTATAAAGCCCGGCGCGTAGCAATTCCAACAGGTACTTGTACTCCATGTGCAGCCAGATGGACTCATTTTCCAGCCAGCCGGGGGTGAAGGCGCGGCAGCGGCCCAGCTCATGCGATTCGGCGGTGAGAGGGGCGTTGACCTTGTACATCCCCAACTTGCGGTCGTACAGGTCGCTGGCACGGACCCGCTCATGCAGCGAAAGGGCTTTTTCGCGGCTTTCCGCCAGCTTGAGGGCGTGCACCGGCCCTTCCAGGAAAAGCGGCAGAATGTGTGGGGTGAATCCCTGCGGGCGGACGTAAGGGCGGCCTTTAGCATCCGTCCCGTCCAACAGCGTGTAATCGGTCACAGTGTAGGCGATGTACGTAGGGGGGATGCCGCTATTCATCGCGCTGGCCCGCTCCAACCCCGCTTCGACTCTGGCGCAGAAGGCATGAAGCATGGGAAGCAGGTCGCGCGTAGTCACCGTCCGCCGTTCGCCGCTAAAGCCGTACAGGGTTTTTTGACGATAGGCCTCACGCGCGCTCGCCGCCGCATCCCAGTAGGTGAAGGGATTCGTGGCGCGGGGACTTTGAAGCAGCGCGTAGACTTCGAGTAACAGGTCCGCAAGCTCCGCCGGCAGACTATGGCGCGCCGGTGCCTGCTCCTCCAGGATGCTGATGAGCAGGCGTAGCAGACGCAGCAGTTCGTAGCTCTCATTGAGCGAGGACCCAATCAGGCCCGGCAAGCCGTTCAGCGCGTCGTACCAGCCCGGTCGCCCGGCCTCCATTTCGATGCCCATGCCCAGGGGGTCCAGCGTGGTAAACTTGAGCAGCGCCAATCCCAGCAGCTTGGCGAAGACGGTCACCCGCATCGTGGCCCCGGCCTGCAGGGAAGCCGCGGGCTTATCGAACAGGGAGTGGTAACGGCGCACCCCCTGCGGGGTCAGGACGAATTGCCTGTCCCGTGGCAGGACGGCTTTGGGACTGTAGAAGTAGCCCACCTCTTGTTTGAAAAACAGGTCCTGCTGGCGTTCCGGATAGATAGCCAGGAAGGTGTCAATCAGGTCGAGCAGATAAAACCAGTGGTCAATCCAGTAGCCTTCGCCGAACATGGCCTGGAAATGGGCCTCAGCTTTGGCCAGAACACGACTGACAAACTCCTCCGGCGTGACCAGCAGCTCCAGCTCCTGTTCGGCGATCAGACGCAACAGGCCGCCGGGAGTAAAGGGGCGGCTCAGGGCTGCAGCCAGGGCCTGCGGCTGGCGTACCAGGTTCAGGATCTCGGCGTGATGTTCGGGAGCCAGGGTGAACTGCTGCCCCTGGATCACCAGAGGATTGTAGCCGTCGGTCTGAATCAGGTTCAGGAAACTGAGCAGGTTGAACTCCGCCACCTGGGGGACGAAAAACACATCGTTGCGGCGATTTTGGGCCACATCGCGGAAGTTGCCGTTGCCCTGAGAGAGCATCTCCGGGGCCAGGTAGAACGCATTGTAATCGCGCTCCATATCCCCATGCTTGCGCGAGTAGATGTGGTAGATGTGGGGTTTGTCCGGAGCACCCAGCAACAGGGGCCAGCCGCCGCGCAACACGTTATCCAGGAAAGTCTGGCGACAATAGGCGTCGAAGCGCGGATCGGCGGTCTGCGTGGCAATGACATCAGTCAGCTCCTGGACCAGGGCGCGCGCCCGTTCCTGCTGCTTTTGGACGTAGGCCGGGGTACTGAGACGCTCCAGGTGCTGATCCAGTTGGGCTTCGTTGCCCAGGTGTCCAATGATGGCATACAGCGTGATAGAAGCGCCGGGGGCCAGCGTTACGGCGCGGCCAAAGAATCCACAGGGCGTTTTTCCGGTGGTCACCTGCGGCTGGACCTGCAGGGCGCTCAGCGACTCGCGGACGAAGCCCAGCGGCGTGTGCAGGGACGTATTGGGGCCGAACACCACATCCGGGTCCACCAGGGGCGGAAGCAGGGCAACCTGGTCGCCCTCGGCGCTGAAGGCCAGATAAAAGTGCCCGGCGCGGATGGCCGTGACTTCGGCGGTGTCACCGGCGCTGCTCTGGAAGCGGTAGAAAGGCACGCCGCGCAGCCCTTCAGGCGTGACGGTGAGATGCTGGACGCTCTTCCAGGCTTCCAACGTGCGCCCCATCATTTGCAGCCCGTGCTCATCCACCCCGTAGGGTTGGACCCAGGGCAAGCCATCGAGCACTTCCAGGGTCAGGGGATCCGCCTTGAGGTTTGTGAGCGTGACCTGGCGCACCAGTCCGGCAAAAGGTTCATCGCTCAGGGTGAAAAAGGAAACGGTTGTCTGCAGACCATGCTCCGCATGGCGGGCCTGCAGCTCCAGCTCATTCATGCGAATCTCCATGCGCGTCCGGTCGGTTTCCCAGGGCGCGAAGGGCTGGTACAGGGTGCCTTCGGGGAGGATCTTGACAAAGGTGCGAAAACCGGTAAACGGGGTGACCTGATAGGCTTTGTTGGCCGGCTCGAATTCCAGGATGGGATTATCGCGGTTAGCGATGCCAAAGCTGGCGACGGCCTGGCCGCGGTTGGTGTAGAACACCCACAGGGGAATTCCGTAAGGGCCGGCGATGCCGGGCAAGAAGCTGGCAAAGGGACGCTGTTGGCCGAACTCTTCGATCACGAAACATTGGCGTTCTGCATCATAAAAATATCCCATAACAATTCATCCTTTGTCACTCAGATAGGGTTATCCTAACATAAGCTCCAACCGCTGGGCCAGCGGCTCCAGGTGACGGCGCAGGGTATCCTCCAGCGCGCTGTCGCTCAGGTCGGGTTGAGACTGGATTTCTTGCCAGATCTGGCTTAAGGTCTGGCTCAGGCGCTCTTCGATTAAAGCCCAAAACTGGGAATTGGGGAAAGCCCGTCCGTTTT
>DAOTZR010000232.1:0-4640 GCA_034434315.1 Anaerolineae bacterium | reverse complement strand
CAGGTAGTAGTAGTAGGTTTTGCCGGGCTGGACGGCAGTGTCTTCATAGCTGTAGAGGGCGCCGACGACACTGCCCTCGGATGGAATCAGGTCGGTGATGCGTTCGTAGGGGGTGGGGACATCGGCGGCGCGGTCCAGGTAGAAGCCGATCAGGTCTACTTCGCTGGCGGTTTCCCAGTTGACGAGGACCGCATTGTCCTGCGGGGTGGCGGTGAAGCGGGTGAGGGTGACGGCGGCCAGGACGCCGGTGGTAAGCAGCAGGGCCAGCAGGACAGGGAGCAGGGCGCGCAGGCGGTAAAGCTGGCGCCAGATGTGGGCCAGGCCGAGCTGGTAGCAGGCGATCCGGCGCTGGGCTGGTGCGTCGGCGCGGATGAGACGGCCATCGCGGGCGCGGGTCCAGGCGATGGCGCGCCCGATCAGCGCGCTCGCAGGCCAGGGCGCATCCGGAAGGCGGTGATGGTCACCGCGCGTCAGGAGTTCGCCTGCGGCGGTGCGTCCAATGTAACGGTGCAGGATGCCTCGATTCATGTGACGAACGAGGATGATGTCACCAGGGCGCAGCTCGTCTGGGTGGACCGGTTCGATGGTGACGCGGTCTCCGATATGTAAAGTTGGTTCCATGCTACGGCCTTGCACACGCACCTCCAATGGGCTATCCCAGGTTGGGTTGAGTTCAATCCAGGTCAGGTTGAGTTGTTTCATGGGCGAGATTATAGCATGATTGTGGGGCTCTGAATAGACCGAATTTTTCGGGGACGGGATTTCGACGCGAAGAGGTGCTGGGCACCGGGGGCAGTCGGGTTCGTGGCTGCCCGCCGATTTTTGACATTTCCCCGCTCCCGGGTACAGTTAAAAGGTGGATCAAGACCGTGGGGCAGTGCGAGCAGGTCAGGGAGGTGGATTTATTATGGAGAAGCGCTATCGAACCATGACGCTGGTGGGTATAGGGGTGATTTTTCTGGTCGGTTCGGTATGGCATTTTTTGTTTGACTGGCTGGGATCATGGCGGCCTATCGGCTGGCTGGCGCCGGTGAATGAAAGCGTCTGGGAACACTTCAAGATGGTGTTTTGGCCGGGGCTGCTCTGGGCCTGGATCGAATTTAAGCGTGCGGGCAAGGCGTTGCCTGCCTTCTGGTTCGGTAAAGCCTGGGGCTTGCTGGCTATGCCCCTGATCATTGGCGGGATTTTCTATACGTACACCGCTCTCTGGCCGCGCTATCTTCCGGTAGATATTCTCTCTTTTCTGGTGGCGATTGCTGCAGGGCAGTTCATCAGCTACAAGCTGGCGACGCGGCCGGTTGCCGGCACCGGCTTCGGGCGGTCCAGCTCATGGATTGGGCGGGCTTTGATTGGACTGATGGCCCTGGCTTTCGTGGTGTTTACCTATGTCCCTCCGCATGTGTTTTTGTTCGAGCACGTGCCGACGCATGAGTACGGGATTTTAACGGGCGCTGGGATGTAAGGTCGCAAAATGCTGAACAGGAGCGGTCGAGTATGGATGAAGGTCTGGAAATCCGTGTAGTTCCGGGGACTGCTCTGGACCCGGTGTTGCGGGAGGCTATCCTCATCCTGTGCTATCGGGCCTACGAAGAAGACCTTGGCCCTCTGTTCGACACGTGGAAGGAGCCTGTGCATCTCCTGGGCTTTTATGGCGGGAAGCTGGTGAGCCATGCCTTGTGGGTGACGCGCTATCTCCAGGTGGGCGAGGGGCCGCTGTTGCGCACGGCTTACGTGGAAGCCGTGGCGACGGATCCGGAGTATCAGGGGCGTGGATTTGCCTCGCAGGTGCTACAGCGGCTGGCCGGGGAAGTGCGGGATTTCGACCTGGCGGCGCTATCACCTTCCGACCCGGCTTTTTACGCGCGCCTGGGCTGGGAGCTGTGGCAGGGGCCGTTGTACGTCAGGACGGCGACGGGGGTCCAGGCCTCGCCGGAGGATGAGCAGGTCATGATTCTGCGCCTGCCCCAGACGCCTGCACTGGATGTGTCCGCGCCGCTTTCGGTGGAGTGGCGCGAGGGCGAAGTGTGGTGAAGGGATGAAGAACAAACGCAGACCGCCCCGGATGGAAGTCGGGGCGGTCTGCTTGTTTCGGGTTACATCAACCAGCAGGCGTGGAGTGGGAAGTTGAGCAGCACCGTATCGCCAGGCCGGGGCAGGTTGAGTTCGCGCGAGTTGAACAGGTCCGCCGAGATGAGGAGCCCAGGGGCTATTTCGATGCGCATGCGCACGATAGCGCCCAGGAAGATGAGGGTTTCGACGCGCCCGGTAAGCTGGTTCTGGTCAGCTTCTGTGGCCGGTCCCAGGGCGAACTCCTCTGGGCGGATGGCCAGCCGGGGCGTTTCCTGAAGTGGGCGTTCAACCGTCGCGGACTCCAGGCGGATGAGCTGGCCTCCCAGGCGGCAGCTTGAGCTGGCCGGGTCCAGGTCGGTGATGGGCAGGACGTTGAGCTGTCCGACGAAAGAAGCCACAAACTCCGTCTCCGGGTAGTTGTAGATCTGCGTCGGCGTGCCGATCTGTTCGATGCGGCCCCGGTTCATGACCACGATGCAGTCGGAAAGCGAAAGGGCTTCCTCCTGGTCGTGGGTGACGTAGATGGCGGTGATGCCCAGGGCTTGTTGGATGCGGCGGATTTCCAGGCGCAGCTCTGCGCGGATTTTGGCATCCAGGGCGGATAGCGGCTCATCCAGGAGCAGCACGCGCGGCTGGATGGCGAGGGCGCGGGCCAGCGCCACGCGCTGTTGTTGACCGCCGGAAAGCTGATAGGGGTACCGCCCGCCGTATTCTTCCATGTGAATCAGCGCCAGCATCTCTTCGACCCGCTGCTTGATTTCGGCAGTGGGCGTTTTGCGCACCTCCAGCCCAAAGCCGATATTCTGCGCCACGGTCATATTGGGGAAGAGCGCGTAAGATTGGAAAACCATGCCTACGTTGCGCTGATGCGGCGGCTGATAGGTGATGTCCTGCTCGTCCAGGGTGATGACACCGCTTGTGGGCAGCTCAAAGCCTGCAATCATACGCAAGGTTGTGGTTTTACCGCAGCCGCTTGGCCCCAGAAAAGACACCAGTTCGCCTTTTTTCACGGCCAGGTTGAAATCACGGACGGCTTCAGTCGAGCCGAAACGTTTGGAGATATGGTCTAGGGTCAGGAAACTCATGCTGGACTCCCCTTTAGCGCGCGCCGGCCAGTTGCCCTTCGGCGCGCCCGCGGTTGAATAGTTGAATCAGGCCCATGAAGGCCCAGGTTAACAGGAAACTGATGATAGCCAGAGAAGAGGATTCATAAGTCTTGTTCTGCCCAACCAGGGACATGTAAGGCCCAAAGGCCTTGATGCCCACGATGAAGCTGGCCATCGTGTATTCGCCGATAACCGTGGCCAGGGTCAGGAAGGCGCCGCTGAGGATCGCTGTGCGTAGGTTGGGGAAAACGATGCGCAACAGGATGGTGCTCCAGCTCGCCCCCAGGCTCTGGGCTGCCTCGGTCAGCGCGCGCACGTCAATGGCGGCCAGGCCCGTGTCCACCGCCCGATAGGTGTAGGGCAGGGTCAGGACGACGTAGCCGGCGACCAGCAAGACATGCGTCCCCGCGAAGGTGTTGGTCAGGTGGAAGGGCGGTCCGCTGAAGACGCGAATCAGGCCGAACACCAGCACAATCGCCGGGACAACGAAAGGCAACATGCTGATGAACTCCGCCAGAGGGCGGAGCTGCGGCAGCCGCAGCCGAATCCAGTAGGCGGTAGGAACGACCAACAGGATACTCACGAGGATGGTGTACAGGCCCATCTGCACTGAGAAGCCAAACGTGCGCCAGAAGTTCACGTCCTTGAAGATGTGTTCGTAGGCCAGGAAGGTGAGCATCCCCTTTTTGGCCCGTAAGGAGAAATCAAAGGTGGCGATCAAGGGCGTGAAGAAGTAAAGCACACCCAGCACAATCCAGAACCAGGACCACAGTTTCCCCAGGAATCGCCCTGTTTTCATGGCCGTAACCACCTTTCACTGCGACGGCGCAGCAGGAAGTAGATGCCCATCGCGCCCGCCATGACAATGACCATGCCCATGGCCAAAGCGTAGCCCAGGCCGGGGTTGTAGAGAATGTCGCCCTTAATTTGCGACCCGATCACGATAGTCACCAGGTTGATAAAGCCGCCCGTGAGGGAGAGCGCGGTGGCGTAAGCGCCGAAGGCGTTGCCGAACAGCAGGATCATCGTGCCCAGAATGGAGGGCAGCAGAATGGGCAGCGCCACCCGGCGCCAGTATTCCAGCGTTGTGGCGCCTAGATTGAGCGCCGCTTCGCGCCATTCCCGGCGCAGTCCGTCCAGAGCCGGGGTGATGATCAGGACCATCAAGGGGAACTGGAAGTACAGGTACGTGACACTCAATCCCCAAAAAGAATAGAGATTGAAGCCGTGACCGTACAGGTCCAGACCCAGAAGAGCTTTCAGGAGCACGGTGACCATGCCGGTGCGTCCCAGCGTGGCAATGAAGGCAAAGGCCAGGGGTACCCCGGCAAAGTTGGAAGCCACGCCAGAAAACGTCAGCAAGGCGCTGCGTACCCAGCGCGGCAGTCCCCCTACCGTAACAGCGTAGGCGAGCATGAAGCCGAACAGGCCACCCAGGACCGCTGTGACCAGGCTGATGCGGAT
>DAOTZR010000231.1:0-4148 GCA_034434315.1 Anaerolineae bacterium | reverse complement strand
CGCCCACTACGGCGGTGGCATGTATGTTGCGAACTGCGCTCCACGGGTCATGAATGTGGCCTTCGTCGGCAATCTGGCCGACTATGGCGGCGGCGGGATGGTGACCACGAACAGCGTCCCGGTGCTGGCGAACGTCGTCTTCACCGGCAACAAGACGGATGGCTTCGGCGGCGGGATGTACAATTATATCAGTGACGTCACTCTGTTCAACGTCACCTTCGGCGGCAACAGCGCCGGTGATGGCGGTGGGATGCTCAATGACTCCAGCGACCTCACGCTGAAGAATGTCGTCATGTGGGGGGATGAAGTTCCCCCCGAGTGCTCCGATTGCGAACAGGAAATCCAGAATGTGCACGACAACACGGTCTGGATCGCCTACAGCGATATCCAGACCTGTGGCAGCTCAGGCGATTGGAGCAGCCCGTGCGGCGCGGACGGCGGCGGGAACATCGAGGTCGACCCAATCTTTACGAACCCCGGCGCCGGCAACCTGCGCCCCATGGCCGGCTCCCCCGTGGTGGATGCCGGGTACAGCGGGTATGTGCCACCCGATACGCAGGACCTGGACGGCGACGGGAACACGAGCGAGCCGCTGCCCTACGACCTGGATCACGGGCAGCGCATCTTCGTCCCCGGGGTCGACATGGGTGCCTACGAGTCGCAGACGCCGGATACGACGCCGCCCACAATCGTCTCCATTACCCGCCTCGACCCCAACCCCACCTATGCCGCCAGCGTGCGCTTTGCCGTCGCCTTCTCCGAGTACGTCACCGGCGTAGATACGTCTGATTTCGAAACGACCGTCATCGGCTCGCTCAGCGGCGTCAGCGTCAGCGACGTGAGCGGCCCTGGCTCGACCTGCACCGTGGCGGTTTCGACCGGCAGCGGCACCGGCACGCTGCGCCTGGACGTGCCCACCGGCGCAACCATCACCGACCGGACCGGCAACCCGTTGAGTGGCCTGCCCTACCAGGCCGGCGAGGTCTATACCGTGGAAGAGATCGTCCACGGCACGCTTCACGCCGCGCCGACCGCGCAGGGCAGTGGCAACTGCTCCAGTTGGGCCAATGCCTGTACCCTGCTGACCGCCCTCGCCGCCGCCAGCAGCGGCGACGAGATCTGGGTCAAAGCAGGCGTCTACAAACCCACGACCAACCCGGCCAACCGCGCCGCATCCTTCTCCCTGCTGAACGGAGTGGCGCTCTACGGTGGCTTTTCCGGCAGCGAGACCAGCCGCGGCCAGCGCAACTGGCACGCCAACCCGACCATCCTCAGCGGCGACATCGATGGGAACGACGTCAACGGCGACGGCAACTGGATCGCCGAAACGACAGCCCATATTCAAGGGCTGAACAGCTACCACGTGATATCTAACACCGACCTGGACGCGAGCGCTGTGCTGGACGGTTTCTTCATCACCGCCGGGCAAGCCGATGGCGAGTGGCCTGATCACAGCGGCGGCGGGATGAACAACTTCTACAGCAGCCCAACGCTGGCAAACATCACCTTCAGCGGCAACATGGCGTCCGCAAGGGGCGGCGCCATGTCAAGCCAGTCTAGCAACCCAACGCTGACGAATATCACCTTCAGCAATAACTCGGCCCCCTTTGGCGGCGGGATGGACAATTCCCACAGCAGCCCGGTGATGACGAACGTGACCTTGAGCGGCAATAGCGCAAGCCAGTACGGCGGCGGGATGTACAATTCCAGTGGCTCCCCGACGCTGGTGAACTGCATCGTGTGGGGCAATAGCGCGCCCAACGGGCCACAGATCTATGACGACAGCAGTACACCCACTATCACCTACAGCGATGTCCAGGGTGGCTATGCCGGCACAGGCAACATCAATTCCGACCCGCTCTTTGTCGACGCCACGGGCGGCAACCTGCGCCTGGAGCTGACCTCGCCGGCCATCGACGCCGGGAACAATGCCGCCGTCCCTGCGGGCGTCACTGCCGACCTGGACGGCAACGCACGCTTTGTGGACATTGCCGACGTCGCCGACACCGGCTCAGGCAACCCGCCAATCGTGGACATGGGCGCGTACGAAGCCCAGATCGTCGACACCAAGCCGCCCACCATGCCCAACGACCCCATCACCGGCTCGCCGCTCATCACGCCCACGCTGGGCGTCACCGTAACCACCCCGCGACCGCGCTTTGACTGGACTGACGGTGTGGACAACGTGGGGGTGGTCAGCTACACCCTGGTCATCACCGCCCCAGGCGCGCTGGCCCGCGCGGCGTCGGTGACGGTTCACCCAATCGTCACCACCGAGTCCCAGTACACCCCCACCTGGAATCTGCCCAACGGGGCCTATACCTGGAGCGTGCGCGCGCACGATGCGGCGGGGAATGCCAGTCCGTGGACTTTACCGCAATCGTTCACCGTGGATGCTGCCGACTATCGGATCTTCTTGCCGCTGGTGGTGCGCAACCCATAGACCTGGCAGGTTTCCGCAAACCTGCCAGGTCTCAACAAGAAGGAGAAAAAACGATGAAGACCCGATCAACCTCAATCTTGCTCGTCGCCGTTTTCGGCCTGCTGGTGGTGGCGGTGGCTCTGCTGGTTGCTCGCCCGGCCCAGGCCGCCTGGCCCGCGCCTCAAGACCAGGCATCCGCTGGGGATGGTATTGTTCGCACGACGGCAGTTGAAACCGTGACGACCTTCGTCCTCAGCAACGAAGCCCCCGGCCATCTCGTGGACTATCTGATTGCCCAGGGGCACGGCAACGAAACCCTGCTCCAGGTCTTGGGCTATCTCAAAGCGCAATCCGGGGGCGTCATCTCGGACGAGTGGTACAACCAGGTGGCGGCCGCGCCGCCTGGGAGCGAAGTGTTTACTGCTCGTCTATCCAACTATGCGGGTATAGTTGGGGGCATTGATATCGCGGCGGATGGGTCTCTGTACATGCCGAGTGTTAAGGGAAGAGACTACGACGGTGCGCCGGGATTTGCGACTGCGCCCAGCCAGAATGGGGAGTTCACTTTCACGTACACCCAGGATGTGTCGCACTATGTCTTCACCCATGATATGAATTATGGTGGCGTCATATCGAAAGAATATTATGCCTTTGGCTTTGCCTGGCGTGGTGGGTACACGGTCTTCCTGCCGCTGGTGGTGCGCAACCACCCGACTGCGTTTGACTACCTGCCGCTGGCGCTACGGAACTACTAACGAGGTGATAAAGACGCCAAAGCGGCCTGGAATAGTCGTATTCCAGGCCGCTTGATTTCACAAGGGTATGGTTACTACTCAGGCCACTGCTTTTCTACCACAAAGGACACGAAGGGCACAAAGGTTGGAGGCGCTGCAGAGGTATGGGGTATTCCGAACCCAGCAAAACCAACCAAGTGCATATTGAAAAGTACACGGCATTTGTGCCCTTCAATCCCTTCGTGTACTTTGTGTCCTTTGTGGTGAAAGTAAAGCATCGCGCTGGATGCCGACGCCGAGTGCCTGAGCAATTACCGGAAATGGTGTAAGATTGTGTGTAATGTCCACCTCCCTCTTGCCGACCAGACCCTATGCCCCGCCTCAAGAACGTCTACGGCAAAGTGGGCGTGAACGGCCACCGTCAGGCGATAGCGGAAGCAAAGAGATTGGGGCTTGCAGGATGATCCCAACTCAACACAATAGACATCATTGGAAATAGTAGTTTATACCAATTGCCTGATGAAACACCGTGTTCTGAAAGCCTTCCATGGAAGTGCCGAAAAGCACGGTCTTTGGAAACGCAATTGGTATTATATGCGTACCTTGTGCTACGAAAGCAGGTAAGGCTGTTGGGAAAAACGTGTTTCACTGTTCCTTATGTGGTACCGAGATCGGTGAGGGGCATTACTTGGAGTAATCGCGAGGGGGTCAACAAAGATGCTACGCCCTATCCTTAACATAGTCTTTGTGCTAATTGCAGCTGGCAGCATACTGGGAATAGCGATAAAGAACACTCGGTTGAAGAATATGGGAATAGGCGCGCTTGGGTTAGGTATTTTGATCGGCTTCCCGACTTTTTGTGTTATGTTGGTGGCATTAGGAGGGGAGAAAGCTACTTGGGGAGAAGTTTTAGACGTTGCTTTCACCTTTTGTAAACTGGGCGCGGTTGTGGGGGCAGTAATTGGATTTCGGGAAGGAAAACCTGTTACTTG
>DAOTZR010000230.1:0-10246 GCA_034434315.1 Anaerolineae bacterium | reverse complement strand
CCTCCTGGTTTGGGCCTATAATGTGCTACAAGCCCAATTTTGACGCAACCAGGAGATTCTTGCCACCCATGTCCGAACTCACGTCCGAAGCTCAGTCTCTTTACATTGACTTTCTCAAAACGGTGAGACTTGAGGCTCTACGCGGGGAATCTAGCGACCAGTTGATGGCTCTGAAAAACCAACCTCCCCGGCAGCATGTCAGGCCTTAACGCTGGATAATGTCTGGAGCATAGCGCTGAAATGACGCACGGCTCTGGTGATAGCGAGGAATAACGGTATTCTGGGGCATCCCATGTCTGTAACCGGGTGGACGACGGCGCAGCCATCGTCCACCCTTTGCTCAAGCTACCTGGCACCCTGGCCCCAAATGTAACGTCGGCCCTTTGATGCCAAAACGTCCCCCAAGCCCCCGCTCAGGATGAGGGAAGAGAGGCAAGGCGACGGTGCGCTTCGGCAAAACTGATCAGGCGCCGGTTGGCCTCGTCATAGAGATTCATGCGCACACAGCGCAAACTCTCCCGCAGCGTTAAGGGCTTCACCGCCTGAACTTCGGGGACCTCATCATAGCAGCGCTGCAGATTGTAGTTGGGAATGCGCGGGCGCAGGTGATGGATGTGATGCAAGCCAATATTGCCCGAAAACCACTGCAGCACCCTGGGCAACTTGTAATACGAACTGCCCTCAAGCGAGGCACGCACCTGATCCCATTCCGCATCGCGCGCCCAATACACCCCCTCAAACTGATGCTGCACGTAAAACAGCCATACGCCCATCAGCGCCGCCAGGAGAATCACGGGAAGTTGTACCAGAATGTAGGTGCGCAGGCCAATCGTAAAATGCGCTAAAACCAGGATTGCGACCAGGGCCAGATTGGTGAGATGCACGCTCAATGTCGCAGCCCTGGAAGCGCCCCGACGCGGGAGCCGATTGGCAATGAGAAAGACATAAGCTGGCCCCAGGCCAAACATAATCAGAGGATGGCGATACAAGCGGTATCCCAGACGCTTAAGCGGCGACATGGCCCGATACTCCTCAAGCGTCGCCGTCCAGACGTCACCTACCCCGCGCTTATCAAGATTGCCTACCGCCGAATGGTGCACCCCGTGCGTGTACTTCCACTCGTCGTAGGGTGTGAAGGTCAAAATCCCCGTAATGTACCCCACCAGGGCATTGGCCCAGCGCTGCTCGAAGAAAGAACCGTGCGTGCAATCGTGAAAGAAGATGAAAATACGCACCAACAACAAAGCCGCCGGGATAGCGAGCAGCAGCGTAACCCCATAACTCATGCCCCGTTGCACAGTGACCGCCATAGCGGCCCACAGCACGACGTAAGGAATCAGTGTATTAGCTAACTGCCAAAGCGAACGTTTAGGATCCGGTTTGGCATAAGCCTTCAATTTACTCAGCCAGGCCGGTTTTTTAAGGACCGTGTCAGCCATAGAAACCTCCCATAAAAAAAATAAGTGCTCCTCATAAACTGAAGCTTGCCCGGCTGCACCTCATACTATAGCATAAACCTTCTACCTGACAAAACGAGCGCACCGTATGCATTCCCCATGAGTGCGGTTGGACAATACAACTTTTCTCTCCCTGCTACGTAATGCCAATATCTGTGCCTGAAATCTGGATCATAAGGAGGGAACCTATGCACAAGAACATGCTTCAAAAGCTGGGGTGGCTGGTCATCATGGCTACGCTGATTGTTTCACTCGGCTGTTCGTTCGCCGTTAATGTGCCGGCAACAGCGCCAGTGGGTGAGCTGCGACACGAAACGCAGACGGTGGAGCTGGGCGAGGCCCAAACTGTGCGCGTGACAGTCGCCATGGGGGCTGGCGAGCTGACCGTCCGCGGTGGGACCCAGGCGTTGCTGGAGGCCGATTTTACTTACAACGTAGCCGATTGGAAACCCCAAGTGGACTACACCATCGTCAACGACCAGGGGCGCCTGGACGTGCGCCAGCCCGATAGTCAGCAACTCACCTGGGGCAACCAGGTCCGCAATGAATGGGACCTGCGTTTCAGCGAAACCGTGCCGCTGGACATGACCATCAACCTGGGTGCCGGCGACAGCAACCTGGACCTGGACACGCTCAACCTCATCACTCTGGAGGTTAACGGTGGAGCCGGCGACACTACCATAGACCTTTCGGGCAACCAGAGCCTGAGCCGGATGCGGTTCAACATGGGGGTAGGTGACGCCACCATTGACCTGCGGGGCAATCGGCGAAAAGACCTCAACCTGGACATCAAAGGCGGAGTGGGGCAGATAACCCTGCACTTACCGTCAGAGATCGGCGTGCGGGTTGAGGTGACCAGTGGCGTGGGCGACATCCAGGCAAGCGGGCTACACCACGACGGCAGCGCTTACGTTAACGACGCTTACGGCAAAGCCGAAACGACCCTTTTCATCACCATCGAGGCGGGCGTAGGAGAGATCACACTGGACGTAGCCGAAGAATAACGCCCTGATGTTCCTTCAGCACCACAAGCCGGGCGCCCCTTCTCCGGAGCGCCCGGCGCCGTACAAACCCTAAACGCAGTGTGGCCTCAGGCCTTCAACAACCCGACCCGCGCATTGAACTCCGTGATCAGCGCGTCAATCTCCTCCACCTGGCGCTGGAAACTGATCCAATACCCATCATCGTACCATTGCTGCTGAATCTCCTCATAGGTCTTGCCCTGCTGCTCGACCCAGGTGTAGTACTTGAGATTGTGGACGCGCTTGCGCTCCGGATAGGTCAATTCGACCATGTGATCGGTCGTCTGGCCCAGGAGATACCGCGCGTAATCCGCCGCAGCCTGCGCCTCAGTATACTCCCCACGTTCCTCGCGCAACTCGCGGATACGGCTCTGATACAGCTCCATCGAGTCGGTAAGCACGGTAATCAGTACATCCTCGTGCCCCAGCTCGAACCACTTCGCCGTCTTGATAGCGCTCAAAATATTCGCCACCCCCGAAATACCGATGAGATCGAGCTGATTCACCAGCGCTTCGGGCACCCCTATCTTGATGAGATACGCCCGGCCTACCGGCTCGTTGAACAGGCGAATCAGACTCACCGTCGCCTCATCGTCAATGGCCGTCACCACATCGGTATTCTTCACATTGTGGATCCAGGGCACATGCTTATCCCCGATGCCTTCGATGCGATGGGCGCCGAACCCGTTGCGCAACAAAGTCGGGCACTGCAGCGCCTCACTGGCGACGATTTTGCTGTGCGGGAAGACCTGCTTAAGGTAATCCCCACAGCCAATCGTCCCCGCCGACCCCGTATTCGAAGTCATGCCGAAGAAGCAGTCACGCGGCCCCAAAACCTCCTGCAGCACCTCTTCCATGGCGTGCCCGGTGACCTCGTAATGCCACAAATAGTTACCAAACTCCTCAAACTGATTGAAGATGAAAATATCATCCCCGCGCGTGCGGGTCAACTCGTGGCACTTATCGAAAATCTCCTTCACATTCGACTCACTCCCCGGCGTGGCGATCACCTCACTCGCCACCCCCGAAAGCCACTCGAAGCGTTCGCGGCTCATCCCTTCCGGCAGGATCGCGATGGAATCGCAAGCCAGGAGCTTGGAATCGTAGGCTCCACCGCGGCAATAATTCCCCGTCGAAGGCCAGACAGCTTTCTGTCGGGTGGGATCGAACTGCCCGGTCACCAAACGTGGCACCAGACAACCAAACGCCGCCCCCACCTTATGCGCTCCGGTCGGGAACCATTTCCCCACCAGCACGATAATGCGCGCCTCCACACCGGTCAAGGTCGAAGGCAGCTCGATATAATTCACCTCCCCGAAACCACCGCCAAAGGCCACCGGCTCATTGTGCCAGGTGATGCGGAAAAGATTGCGGGGATTGATATCCCACAACCCAATCGAACGCAGCTCGGCCTTGATACTTTCGGGAATCAGCGCCGGATTCTTTTGCTGCGCGAAAGTGGGAATGATGATATTGCGCTCACGAGCGCGTTGAACAGCATGCTCAAGTCCTTCGGGATGAATCGTTAAATCAATCATACGGCCTCCATCAGATGGAATGTAAATTCGTTTGCCTCAAGCCACCCTCCAGGGGTGGTTTAATTTTTTTGATTTGACCGGGCTCACGCCTGCCCGCTAAAACCGTTGAACACCCAACCCTGCGGGCCAGGCAAGCTCACAGCGCGCCGCCGCTCGTTGCTCTACCCTGCCTTGCGGCCATACCTTCTAAAAGCGAGGCAACCCCCTCCCGCACCCAGGGCCGCTCCCAACGTATTCAACCCAACATCGCGCCAGGAGACGACGCGGGTGGGGCTAAAGACCTGCAACACCTCAATGAACAGACTCAAGCCCAGG
The DNA here is from genome assembly GCA_034434315.1 of Anaerolineae bacterium. Lineage (GTDB taxonomy): Bacteria > Chloroflexota > Anaerolineae > B4-G1 > SLSP01 > DAOTZR01. Next base: position 5,914 of record DAOTZR010000230.1, on the reverse strand, counting down.
CCTGTCAGCATCCCACCCAGCCAACACCTTTTTGAGCGCATCCAGAGCAACCAGGCCGCGCCGGCCCCCAACGGAACAAAAATGACGATATTCCCCAGCGTATCAATCACCCAGGCCGGAGACACCCCCACAAGCTGAAAAGGCGCCGCGCATGGCGCTAACAAAGCGGCAACTTGAGGATTGGGCCGCAGGGCGAGCCAGAGCACGCCCAACACGCCCATCCCCATCATCCCCAGCCCCCAGAGACGCCGCAAAACCTACTCCTGGGCCAAAGCGGCCTGAACAGCCTCCAAGGTAGGCGCGACGATGGGCGGCGTGGACACGGTTTGCATGGCGCTCTTGATGTCCTTCAGGCCAGAGCCGGTGAGCAGCACGACGATGCGCTCGTCGGGACGCACCAGCCCATCGGCGACGGCGCGGGCCAGCCCGGCGAATGCGGCTGCGGCAGCCGGCTCGGCAAAGACGCCGGTGTTACGCGCAACGACGGGAATCGCGTCGAGGATCTCCTGATCGGTGACGCGCAGGTAAGCCCCGCCCGTTTCACGAACGGCGGCGAGGGCCTTATTGCGGTCGCGCGGCAGCCCGGCGCTGATGCTATCGGCGATCGTGTCGGCGGGTTGCGGCGTCATCTCCCAGCCCTGCAGCCCGCGCTCCCAGGCATCCACCAGCGCCGAGGACCCCGCCGCCTGTACCCCCATGATTTTGGGCATGTGCTCAATCCAGCCCAGGGCCAGGAGGTCCTTCAGGCCTTTGTGGATGCCGCCGATGATGCAGCCGTCGCCTACCGGCACAAAAATGCGATCGGGTGCCTCCCACCCCAGCTGTTCGCAGATTTCCAGCGCTGCGGTTTTCTTGCCTTCGGTCATATACGGGTTGTAAGCCGTGTTGCGGTTGTACCAACCAAAGGCTTTGGCGACTTTCAGGGTGAGCTCGAAGGCGTCATCATAAGTTCCATCCACCAGCATGACCCTGGCACCATAGATGAGGTGCTGGGCAATCTTGGCAGGCGGGGCGGTTTTGGGGACAAAGATCACCGCGGGCAGGCCCACGCTGGCCGCAAGGCCAGCCAGCGCGGCGGCGGCATTGCCCGTGCTGGCGGTGGTGATGACGGATGCGCCCGCTTCACGTGCTTTGACCACGGCCACAGCAGAGGCGCGATCCTTGAAAGAAGCGGTCGGATTGACGCTATCATCCTTCACCCACAGGGATTTCAAGCCCAAAAGACCCGCCAGGCGCGGCGCGGGATAAAGTGGCGTCCAGCCAACCCGCAAGGGCGGCACTGGCGAGTCCGGCTCGACGGCTATGAGCGGTTTGTAGCGCCAGATGGAACGTTCGAGACAGGCCGCCAGGCTTTCCCGACTGATGCGGCTGGCAATGCGCTCGTAGTCGTACTGCACGTCAAGGATACCGTCGTCGCCGTGATGCGGACATACATACTGAACTTCGTCTGCGCGATAGGTTGCGCCACAGATGGTGCATTTGAGGTTAAGGACATGGTCCATACGCCTGTTCCTTATGCGTTGAGAATGAGGCGGTGAGGTGAGGCCGGCTCACCTCACCGCCGGGGAATACACGCCGGCTAGCCCGGAATGATGCGCGTGCCGGTTTTGCCTTCCAGCGCCTCCATCAGGTGCGGAGGATCGGTGATGATGGCCTCTTTGCCACCGGCCTCCAGGAACCAGATGATGGCCTGAATCTTGGGGTACATGCTGCCTTTGGCAAAATGCCCTTCGGCCATGTACTGTTTAGCTTCGGAAACGGTCATAACATCAATGGCGCGCTGCTGCGGTGTGTTGTGGTTGAGGTAGACCTTTTCCACGGCGGTGGAGATGATGAAAAGATCGGCCTGGATTTCGCGTGCCAGCAGGGATGAAGCGTAGTCTTTGTCAATGACCGCGGCGGTGCCGATGTAGTTGCCTTCATCGTCCTCGATGACGGGGATGCCGCCGCCACCAACCGTGATGGCGCAGATGCCGTTATCCAGCAGGGTCTTCACGACGTCGAGTTCAATGATTTTCTGAGGAATGGGAGAGGCGACAACGCGGCGCCAACCCCGGCCCGCATCTTCAACCACGGTCCAACCTTCCTGTTCGGCACGGCGCCTGGCTTCGGCCTCATCCATAAACCCGCCGATGGGTTTGGTAGGATTTTTGAAGGCGGGGTCATTTTTGTCCACCAGGACCTGGGTCACGACCGTTGCAACGCTCTTCTTCATGCCGCGGTGATAGAATTCGTTGTTGAGGTTCTGCTGTAAGGCGTAACCAATGGCACCCTGGGAATCCGCCCCGCAAACATCGAGGGGGACTTCGTGCATGCCGGCGACTTTGGCGGCAATTTCGGAGCGGCGCAGGATAAAGCCAACCTGCGGCCCGTTGCCATGGCCGATCGCTACATCCCATCCCGCCTCAATCATGCTGGCAATATGATGGCAGGTCTCCTTAGCCGCCTGATATTGGTCCTGAACGGTCTGATGGTCTTTATCTTTGATGAGTGAGTTGCCTCCGATAGCAATAACAGCCCACTTACGTTCTCCCATACAATCCTCCGTGGTTTAAGTAAAGTTTTCTGCTTGTATCACTGTCAGGGCGGCCCATGGGATGGGCCGCCCTGAAGGGATTACCACATGGTGAGAGCCATCACGGCCTTCTGGGCATGCAGACGATTTTCCGCCTGATCGAAAACGACCGAGTTCGGGCCATCCATGACCTCGCTGGTCACTTCGATGTCGCGATCGGCGGGCAGCGGGTGCATGTAAATGGCGTCGGGTTTGGCGACGGCCATCTTGGCCGCGTCGGTGATCCAGTCCTTGTACTGATCCTGAATGCGTTTGCCCTCCACCGGGTCGGTGGTGGTGAGCAACGGTCCCCAGGACTTGGCGTAGACGACATCCGCATCCCGGAAGCCCTCGGTCATATCGTGGACGATTTCGAAAGCGGAGCCATTGCGGCGAGCGATGGCGCGCGCTTCTTCAACGTATTCATCGGGGAGCTTGAACTCCGGCGGATAGGAGAGGGTGACATCCATACCAAAGCGCGGCATCTGCAGGATCAGGGAGATGGGCACCGAAATGGGCTTGAGGTAGGAGGAGGCGTAAGCCCAAGAGACCACGATCTTCTTGCGCCGCAGGTCACGGCCCTTTTTCTCCATGATGGTCATCAAATCGGCCAGACACTGGAACGGATGGAACAGTTCGCACTGCATGTTGAGCACAGGGGAGCGCGAAGCTTTGGCCACTTCGTTGATGTAACGGTTCCCCACGCCCCACTCCACATGGCGAATGGCGATGCCATCGAAATAGCGGCCCAGAATCTGGCCGATTTCCACCGGCGTATCACCATGGGCAATTTGCGTGGTCTTGCTTTCGATGAAAGCCGCATGGCCACCAAGCTGAGCCATGCCGGCCTCAAAGGAAGAGCGCGTGCGCGTGCTGCTGAAGAAGAACAGCATGGCCAGGGTCTTATCGCGCAGATAGGCGTGCGGTTCACCAAACGCGCGCTTGCGCTTGAGGTCCCAGGCCACATCCAGGACGGTTTCGACTTCTTCTTTGCTAAAGTCCAGATCGGCAATCAGGTCACGTCCGCGTAAATTGGTAATCATAGATTAAACTCCTTTCGTTGCGCTGATAAGCGTTTATTCCATAGCTCCCAGCACCAGGGCCAGCAGAGCCATGCGCATCACTACCCCATTGAAAGCCTCCTGCCAGTAACGGGACCAGCGCGTGATGTCCACATCGGTGGGGATTTCGTCCATGCGCGGCAGGGAGTGCAGCAGAATGGCATCGGGTTTGGCTTTGGTCATCAGCAGTTCGCGCGTGATTTTGTAATTGGCGGGGGTTTCAACTGTCTCCCCTTTGCGCTCATCGCGCGCTTTGGTGTAATCCGGCTGCACGACAGGTTCAACCAGAATCACGTCGGCCTGAGCGATGACCTGTTCGACGTGTTCAGCTTCATCGAAGTTCAAGGCGTACTTGCGGAAGTCCTCTTTATACTCCTCCTGCATGCGCATATCCGGCGAGCCGGGGAAAAGCGCATCGGCTGGGGGCGCCACAAACGTGATGGGACAATCAAATTGGGTGAGGGCGTAGCCCAAAGAGTGCATGGTGCGCATACGCATATCCCCTACCGCGACCCAGTGCAGCCCATCAATGCGGCCCTTTTCACGCAATACGGTGTAGAGGTCGGTCAGGATTTGCGTAGGATGCTCACCCCAACCGTCGCCCCCGTTGATGATGGGGATGCTGGCCCATTTAGCGGCCTCGTGCGGAGCGCCCTTCTGGAAGTGCCGCATGACGATCACGTCGCCGTAGAATTCCAGCATCTTCACCGTATCCTTGATGGATTCCTGGTACCAGTCACCAGCACGGGTCATTTTGGCATCGGCGAAACCGGTCACGTGCCCGCCCAGCCGGTGCATGGCCGCCTCGTGTGCCAGGCGCGTGCGCGTCGAGGGCTGATAGAAAGCGGTCACCAGGGTCTTATCGGCCAGCAAAGTGCTGTTCTTCCGCCCGCGTGCAATGGGCTCCATCTGCGCGGCGACCTCGAACACATGGAAGAACTCATTGCGCTCGAAGTCCTTCAAAGACAGGATATCACGCCCCATGAAACTACGCATAGCTACCCTCCTTGAGCTTAAGAAATTAATGTCAGGAGCTGTCTCCATAGACAGCTCCAAAATCAGGCGCTACTTTTCCAACCAGGCTCTAAGCACTTGCGGTAGCCAGGCGTACCACTCTGCTGCCTGGACCACCTCATCGAGGGGCACATTTTCGATAACCGTGTGAGCGGTTTTTTCATCGCCCGGGCCCAGGCCGATAGCCGGAATTCCCGCCTTTCCGGCCCAATAAGTGCCGTTGGTGGAAAAATCCCAGGTACCCAAGGGTCGCTCCTGCCCCCACAAGTCACGCACTGCCTGCAACCCGGCCTGGACCAGGGGATGAGTATCTTCCATCAGCCAGGGCGGGAAGAACTTCTCAACCGGTTTGACAAAGCCGGTATAAGAGGGGGTGTCGTAAAAGAGTTCCTCAACAAGGATTTCCCGTTGCAGGTAATCGGGAATCAAACCGCGAATCTGATCCACAACTTCGTCGCGGGCCTCGCTGATGGTCATGCGCCGGTCAATGTAGATAGCAAAGTAGTCCGGGACAGCGTTAAGCGAAGCGGTGCGCGCTTCGACATACGTGACAGCAATAGATGGGTGCCCTTGAATAGGGTGTTTGCCCATGCCAAAGCGCATGCGCCGATCCAGGTCGCGGATGGCGGCGATAATCCCGGCCATCTTGTAAACGGCATTGTCACCCAGATAGTGCGATGCCGCATGGGCCGAACGTCCGAAGGCCGAAACTCTCAACTCGATGCGGCCCTTATGGCCCCGGTAAACCTGCATTTTGGTGGGTTCACCAATCACTACAAAATCGGGCCTGACTTTGGGGTCGTCCTCCACAAAGGCGTTGGGAGCCAGACCGTCGCACCACTCCTCCATGTTCCCAAAGTAGTACACGGTGTAACCATCCAGCAGCCCCAAATCGCGAGCCAGGGCCAAGCCGTAGACCATGCCTGGCGTGCTGCCTTTTTCGTCGCTCGCCCCCCGCGCGTACAGCCGCCCGTCCTCGATTTTGCCCTCGAAGGGATCCCAGGACCATTCATCCGGGTCACCTATCCCGACCGTGTCAATGTGCGAGTCGTAGACAATGACGCGGGGGCCATCACCAATACGTCCGATAGTGTTACCCATCTTGTCAAAACGCACTTCATCATAGCCCAGCTTGCGCATTTCGGCCTGGATGCGCTCCCCCACCGGCCCGATCTGCCCGTCCATGGAGGGAATGGCGCAGATATCGCGCATAAACTGCACTATAGCATCCCGTTGCGAAGCAACACTTTGTTTTAATTTGGCAATTTTGTCCATCAATCTCCCC
>DAOTZR010000229.1:0-12734 GCA_034434315.1 Anaerolineae bacterium | reverse complement strand
CACGTATGCGCTCAACGGGGGACGGCTTGAGCGCACCGAAAGCGGAAGTGGGCGCACCCTCGTTGTGGCCCGCTACGTAAACGCCTTGCAATGTCCAACAACCGTCACGACCGGGCTGGCTACCTTCCACCTGACCCTGAGTTCCGGGCCGGTTACCAGCCATGAGACCCTCACGGTAACCTTGCGGGTAGCTCCCTGACGTAAAAAAGGGAGGGAAAGGAAAGGAGGGTACAATGCAACAGGAAAAAGGTCAGGTTCTGGTGATGGTGCTTCTGGTTTTAGCGCTGGGAGCGCTCATCCTGGGGATTTATCTGGCTTATGTAAGCACCAGTCAGCGCAGCGGACAGGATGCGCGCACGGCCGTAGTCGAACGCTATGCCGCGGATGCCGGGATTGAGGATGCCCTGTGGCGCCTGGCCAATGAACCGGGCTACGCCGAGAGCATCGGTAGTACGCCCGATGTGTATACGTTGGATATCAACGGGGCTACGGTGGTCATCACGGTAACCCGCGCCTTCGGACCGTAGGTCAAGGGGGGATACGATGAAACGCTTATGGTGGGTGAAGGGGATGGGGATTGTGATGCTCTTGCTCTCCCTGTGGCCAGTTCAACCGCGCCCGGTTCTGGCCCAGGGTGGGCGCACCTGCACCATTACCATCGCTCCCGATACATACGTCACTATGGGCGACGGTAACGCTGTTCTGCCTTTTACGGTCACCAACACCAGTATGTTTATCAATACCCCCATTGACACAGTCACGCTGGAATTCGATGCCAGCATTTATGACCTGAGCGCGGGACTGAATGCTCCGACCGGGTGGAAAATCCTGAGCAAGGAATCCGGTCAAGGGCAGACCTGGATTAGCTTTAGCGCAACTGGGGTTGGTTACGTTATTGCCCCCGGACAGTCCCTAACGTTTTTCGTACCTGTCATTGGACGCAGTAACGGGCAATTCCCCCGCGCCCCTAATGATCAGACCGATGCGTTACAGAGAAAGCGCACCAGGGTTGAAGGACAGGGGTATACCTTCTCCTGTGGGACCCTACCCTCCTGGCCGCGCAAGTCCCTGGCTGTCAGCGTAACGCCCTTGCCTCTTTCCCTGGGCGTGGGGCAGAACCTGCGCGTTGAGGTCCAGGTGAGCAACCGTTCCAGCGTCCTCCAGAACGGCATTGTCCCTGCGCTCGGCTACGCGGGCAGCGGTCAACTGACCCCTGTGGCCGGCCCGGTTCCACCGACCCTGGACCTGCAGGCAGGCACCGCCGGAGTTGTTGTTTACACCTACACGGCCCAGGCCTCCGGCGATGTGATGTTTACGGCCTCTGCGACTCGCGGGGCGTTTGTCACCTCCGGTCCCGCCACCAGCGCCAGGGTCTGGATTGGCGCCTGGACCGCCAGGGTAGCCTTGAGTTCGCTTGCTGCAGTGGGCGGTCAAGAGGTTAAGGTGTGGATGTACGTCCAGAACAACACCATGCCATCAGCGGGCAACGTGGTGCCCTCGCTGGCTTTCAGCGGAAGTGCCACAGCCACCCTGGTTCGAGGCCCTACCCCGGTTAAGATCAACAGCATCCCCCCTGGTAGCATCGGCACCTTCGAGTGGGTTTACCGCATCACCGGAAACCCCGGTGATAGTTTCCAGTTCAGCGGTTACGCCACCGACAAGGATGGCCGCACGACCAATACCGATACCTCGGCTACCGGCCAGATCACCCGATATGTGGTGCAACCCGCACCCGGACGTGTTGCTTCGGGCAGCACAAATTTCGCGATTAACTTCACGGTTTACAACAAAGGAGCCACGCCCTTAAGTGAGGTGGTCTTCACAATTCCCCCCGGTTGGACTGTTAATGAAAATGGCTCCGGCGGTGGCTACGGGGGAGCCTGGGCCAGGGATTACAATCCAGGCAAAGATACATTCACGTTTACCGCCCCCACGCCTGGGCAGGTTCTCCCTTCCGGTAGCAGTGCTACCTTCACCCTGGCCTTCACCCAGGGTCCCACGGTAGCTGTAGATACGCCCTATGATTTTGGCACCGGTTTATGGTATGGGAACAGCTATCAGGGTGGCGACACGCCCGTTGTGCTGGTCACCCGCTACCGGGTGACTTTGACGGCTAATCCCACCACGCTCCCCGCCGATGGGAGCAGCACCATGCTGCTGACCGCCCGCCTCACCCAAAATAATCAGCCCATCGCCGGGGCCTGGATCAGCTTTATCAGCACCGCTGGGACGCTCGCCAGCCCTACGGCCCTGACTGACAGCAACGGGTACGCGCGCGTCCTGCTCACGGCCCCGATCAGCACGGTGGACATTGCCGCTCAGGCCACGGCCTGGTATCTCACCGCCGAGAGTTACGTCAATCTGACCTTCACCGGTTTCGATAATGCCAATCCACTGTACGTGGGCGGCACGCTGGCCCCAAGCGCCGGTCAGCCTGGTGAGTCGGTGAGTTTCAGCCTGGATGCCGTGAATCTGGGAACCCGTGATATTGCTCTGACCACCGATACGGCGCTGCATTTCAGCGACGGGACGCGCACCTATCGCGCCACCCTCAGCGTGCCGGTATCCCTGCCCGTTGACGCCCAGCGCACGCTGGTGTTTAGCGCTTCTACAATTGACCCGGCCTTCACCCCCGGCCTGTACTACCCCACGCTGGATTTTATCGGCCAGGTGAACGCCCAGGAGGTAGTCCTGGTGCGTCCGGTGACCGACCCCTTCGCTGTGGGCGCCGCTGCTCTACGCGCCAGTCTGCAAGCCGCGCCGGCCCTGGTCGTAACGGGTATGAACATAGCCGTTACCATGGTCATCACCAATACCGGGTTGAATCCGGCCTTGAATATCGCACCTTCGGCTCTGGGCCTGAGCGGCAGCGGCAACGCGACGCTGCTCAGCGGGCCTGTGCCCGCCGTTTGGCCTGTGCTGCTCCCCGGCGAGAGCGCCAGCTTTAGCTGGACTTACCGGGCCGACGCGGCAGGGCAGGTGCGCTGGACCGGTTCAGCCAGCGGGACCGACGGTCCAGGCGGATTCACGGTTCAATCTCCGCCGGCCACTTCCAACACGGTGACCATCGCCCGGCCGGCCACGTTAAGCGCCAGTTTCAGCGGCCCGGGGACGGCCAGCATCGGCCAGACCTTTACGATTGAGCTTCAGGTCACCAACCAGGGGGACGTGGCCGCCAATGGCATCAGCCCCACACCCCCGACACTTTCCGGCAGTGGCAGCGCAACGCTGCTCAGCGGACCGGATCCCGCCAGCCTGCCGCTGTTGCAGCCGGGGGAAAGCGGAACCTTCAGGTGGACCTACCAGGCGACAGGAGCGGGTACGGTGACCTGGAACGGCCAGGTCCAGGGCACGGATAGCGTGAGCGGACAGGCGCTCAGCGCCAACGCCAGCCCGACCAGCGTAACCATTCAGCGCCCGGCTGCCCTGAGCTGCGCCTTAGTAGCACGCCCCATCATTGCCCCTACCGGCGCCACGCTGTACGTCACCATGACGGTGGCCAACACCGGCGACGCCACGGCTGTCGCTGTTGTGCCTTCGCCTCTGGCCATATCCGGAAGCGGTGGCGTGGAGCTGATAGATGGCCCCATTGGCGCACCGCTCACGATTCCTGGTCAGAGTTCCGGCCTTATCGTCTGGCGTTACCGCGGTCTGACGGCTGGTAACCTCCGCTGGCATGGCTGGGCCAGCGGTCAGGACGGCAATACCGGAGCCAGCATCAGTTCCCCCCTCTGCGATTCGAACTGGTCCGCCTTGTACCCGGCGCCGTATCTGGAGAGCAGCCTGAGCGCCAGCCCGGATGGCGTAGGTCTTGGGGAGACAGTCACCGTGTGGATGCGCGTGCAAAATGTCGGCCAGGAGCAGGCCTTTAACGTCACCCCCTCGGCCCTCACCCTGAGCAGCCCGCCGCTCTTCACCCTGACCGGCGGGCCGAACCCGCCCTCAGTAGCGTCGCTGGACCCCGGTGACAGCATCACCTTCACCTGGTCTTATCGCGCTTCTAACGCCCAGACCGGCGTCAATCGCTGGAGCGGCTATGCGAGCGGTACCGATCAAGCCGGGTGGATAACGTTCCGCAGCGCCACGACCTCATCGAACGATGTGACCGTCTACGACCTGGTGCCGGAAAAGACCGCGCAAACGGCCATCAGCGGCCAGGTGCAGCCCGGCGAAACCTTTGTTTACCTGATTCGCTTGCGCAACACGAGCGCCCAAACCATCCGCATCATTGAATTGCGTGACATCCTCCCTATAGGCATCGGCTATGTCGAAACCATCACGGCTACCGTTACGCCGGATCCCCCGACGGTCAACGGTCAGACGGTTACCTGGACCTGGGATCATCAGCCCCAGATTCCCAACATTCCGCCCGGCAGTAGCTTTGTGTTGACCTTCCGGGCGCGGGTGGCGCCGAATCAATCGGGCATCTTCTGCAACACGATAGCTGTAACCCGTCAAGGGGGGCTCGCCACCACCCGCGGCTCCCTGGCTTGTCTGGAAGTCGGCTATCCTGAGTTCTTCATCACCACCAGCGCCGGGCAGCAGCGGATCCGCGTGCGGGTACGCCTGGAGCATGGACAGCTCACTATCCTTTCGTGGGAGTATCTACCGTGAAACGTATAGCCCTGTTGACCCTGGTCATGATTGGCATCTTCGCTCTGATTTACGCTGGCCTGTTTGTCGCTTACCTGCAGGAACGACGGACTCAATCTACCCTGCAGGAAGAAGTGGATATGTTAGGCCTGGCCGTCGCCCAGAAAGCTACCGAAGCGCGCAAGGCCGAGCTGGAACAAGCGCTGGCAACGGCCCAGGCCGAACAGATGGAGCTGCGCTATATCTTCCCCACCGCGCTGGACTCCACCGAGATTGTGGCGCACGTCGTTGACGCCGCAGCCCAAACGCAGGTCCATTTGTACAGCGTTCAGGCGCGCGCGCCCATCACCCTCACGACGGAGACCGGCGAATACGAAATCCTGAGCTACGAACTTAAAGCCGAAGGCACGTTGGCGGACTTGAAAGTCTTCTTCCAGCTACTGGAGCAGGGGCCTATCGGCACGATCACCCTGGAGCACATGGAAGCCGGGCTGGCCCCAACGCCAACACCAACGCCGATGTTCCCGACACCCAGCCCAACGGCGGTGCGGCGCGGCTCCCCTACCCCCACGCCCCAGCCGACCCCAACGCCGACGCCAGAAACCGAGCCCGGCCAGGAGCGCTATCGCATTACCCTGAACCTGCAAATTTACACCCGGCGCGCGCCAACGCCAACCCCCACGCCCCCATCCCAGGGTGGGCTGGCCACACCTTTGCGTTAACGAGGTGCCTATGTTCGAAAGTCAACGTCTCTACATCAGCCTGGAAACGCACACCCTGCGCGCCCTGGTTGCCCGTAACCAGACCATCCTGGCCTGGGATGAACGCCCCATCGAGGTCAACCGCAGCAATGTCTGGCAGGGCGCATCGCTGCAACGGGTCGCCGGCGAGCTAAGTCAGGCCCTGAAGGCCCAACGCCTGCCCGTGAGCGTGAGCCTGCATGCCCCCCGTGGTATCGTGCGCATTCTAGAGCTGCCCGCCATGCCCACAGCCATGCTGGCAGAGGCGATCCAGCGCGAGGCGCGCCGCGAATATCCCATCCCGCTAGAGCAGCTCTACTTCTCCTGGCAGGCACTCCCGGCTGCCCAGGGAGGTCATCAACGGGTTTTTACTCTCGGCCTGCCCCGCGACACGGTGGACCTGGCCCTGGGCGCACTTAAGCAGGCCGGCCTGCGCCTGCAGGTGATGGATTACCGCCCGCTGGCCCTGATCCGCGCCCTGTACAAGAGCGAAGTCTTTATTGTGGATCTGGAAACAAGTGGCGCCACCCTGATCGTGACCCAGCATTATTTGCCCATCATCGTGCGTTATGTGACGTTCCCCACGCGCGCCGAATTCGGACCGCAACAATACAGCGATTATCTTTCTCAGGAAATTCAGCGCACTTACGATTTCTACAACCTCACCTACACCAACACCGGCGCACCTCCGGCTCCGGCTCAACTCTATCTCACCGGCCCGCAGGCCGAAACTTACCGGCCCTTGCTGGCTACGCGCTGGAGCCTGCAGGACTTCAATGCCCCCGTCGCTGTGCCGGATGCCATGCCCTGGCCAACCTATCTCGCAGCTCTTGGACTTTTGTTGAAGAAGGTGAACGCATGAACCAGCCTCTGGATCTGAACCTACTTCCTCCAGCCTACCAGTCGAAACGCGGCATCACCGCCATGATGGTCATCAACGTCTTGTTGACCATCACCCTGACGATGGGAGCCTTCACAGCCTACCAGCAGTTAACGCTTTACCATAAACAGCGCGAAATCCTGGAATTGCGCCGAGAGCAACTGCAACTGGAGCTGGTGCGCCGCAATGCCCTGCAACAGGCCATCAATGATCTGGAAGCACGCCTGGAGGCTACCCGCCAACAGACCCAGGCTTTAAAACAGGAATTCGCCAGCATCACCCAACTGCGTCCCCGCCGTTCGGCCAGCCTGGCCATGCTGATTGAACACAGCCAGGACGTCCATCTCACGAGCATTGTCCTGGTCCAGGATCAGATTACCCTGGCCGGCGCCATCGCGGATACCACCGCCCTGTTGGACTATGCCCGGACCCTTCAGGATGGTGAGCTTTTTCAACAAGCCGAAATCTTGAGCTTCAATCAGCTCGAGGACCGGGTAGACTTTACCCTTCTCCTCAGGCGCTGAACCCATGGATACCCCGGCCTTGTTGATGACCATCTACTGGAGCCTGATCGGCGCCGCCATCGGGAGCTTTCTCAACATGGCTGCCGACCGCCTGCCCCGTCGCCAGTCACTCCTCTACCCCGCCTCCCATTGCGATGCCTGTCAACACCCGCTGGGGCCGCTCGATCTGATTCCCGTGGTGAGCTACCTGGTCCTGCGCGGGCGGTGTCGTTACTGCGGGGCCCGCATTGGTCCGCGCAGTTTGCTGCTCGAAGCCAGCAGCGCTTTGCTTTTCGCCCTGGCCGCCCGGCAATTCCAGCCCGAAAACACGGCGGGATTGTTAACCCTGTTCCTGGTCTCGACGCTCCTTGGCGTCTATCTTCTGGTCACCGTGACCGACCTGGAACACGGCCTGATTTTAGATCGCGTCATCTGGCCCGGGCTGGGGCTGGCCGGACTTTACGCCCTGACGCGGGGTTGGCCAGCCCTGGGCGAGCACCTGGCAGGCGGACTGGTGGGCGCGCTGCTCATCGGGCTGATCCTCAAGCTGGTGCCGGAGGGAATGGGCGAAGGCGATCTGAAACTGACGGCTTTCATCGGCCTGAGCTGTGGCCTGAAAGGACTGGGGCTGGCCCTGTTCATCGGGTTCGTCGTCGGGGGCATCGTCGCCGCGTTCCTGCTGCTCACGGGCCGCAAGCGACGCGGCGACACCCTACCCCTGGGGCCTTTCCTGGCCCTGGGCGGGAGCATCGCCTTGCTCTACACGCCCGCGCTGCTGCGCCTGTTCGACCAGCTTTCGCTATTGCTCTACTGGTCCCTGCAATAACCATTTTACCCGAAAGGAACCGCTGAAGGATGGACCTGCCCGCACTGCTCCAGCTTGGACGCACCTTAAAGGCCTCCGACCTGCACCTGACCCAGGGGCGCCGTCCCATCGTGCGACTGGATGGGGAGCTGCAGCCCCTGAGCGAAGCCGCGCCTCTGACCGCCGCCGACATGGACGCCGCGCTGGCGCTCCTGACCAGCCCCGAACAGCGCGCGCATCTCGAACGCGAACGCGAGCTAGACCTGGCCTACACCGACGCCAGCGGGCGCTATCGCGTCAACATCGCCTATGCCCAGGGCGTCCCCTACGTGTCGCTGCGTTTCCTGGCCTCCAGCACACCCACGCTGGAGGAACTGGAGCTGCCGCCCGTCTGTGGCCGGCTGGCCCTGTTGCCGCGGGGGCTGGTTTTGGTGACGGGGCCCACAGGTTGCGGTAAGTCCACGACATTGGCCGCGCTCATCGAACACATCAATCAGAACGTGGCGCGGCGCATTCTCACCCTGGAGGACCCGATCGAGTACGTCTTTACCGACCGCTTGAGCACCATTTTGCAACGCCAGGTAGGGGATGATACGCACAGCTTTGCCGAGGGGCTGAAGCGCGCCCTGCGGCAGGATGTCAATGTGGTGATGATTGGGGAGATGCGCGACCTGCCGACGATTGCGGCGGCGCTCACGGCGGCGGAGACCGGCATCCTGGTCCTGGCCACCCTGCATACGCCCAACGCACCGGAAAGCGTGGATCGCATCATCGATGTTTTCCCGGCGCACCAGCAGGCCCAGATCCGCGCCCAGTTGAGCCTGACCCTGGCCGGCGTCATTGCCCAGCGCCTGGTCCGCCGCGCGGACGGGCGGGGCCGGATCGCCGCCTGCGAAATCATGGTCGCCACCCCTGCCGTGCGCAACCTTATCCGCGAGGCTAAGACTCCGCAACTGGCGAGCGTGCTGCAGACGGGGCGGGATTACGGGATGCAGAGCATGGAGCAAGCCCTGGCGGGCCTGTGTCGCAGCGGGCGCATCCTGGAAAGTGAGGCGCTCCAGCACACCAGCGATCCGGAAATCCTCAAACGCTATTTGCACTAGGGGTTGGTTAAACCAGGTTTTTTCAATGCAAACAGTCCTGGCACAGTGCGCAGTCGTCCCGTCTGCGCACCGACGGGATGGCTGCGACTCGAGGACGGCCTGAGACCGCATTCGTCCCGGATGACAACAGGGGTGAGCGGAGAAGTCAAATCATTTTTTCCCTTCCCCTTCTCAGGCAGTAGGAGTCAACGCGGTAAACTGCAAATTTAAGCCAACAAGGCAGTAGGACACCTGCTCGCAGGTGTCCTACTGGTAGCCTCTGCGCTAACGAGCCGGGAGCTTATGCAGGCTGACCGCTTGCGGCTGCCGTGGCGAAGATCTCGCGCAATAGACGGCGGAAAGTCTCCGCATCCGTGCAGGTGACCAGCGCCTGCCGCGCCTGCGCTGCACCGTTGATGCCACGCAGGTAGCGCACAACGTGTTTGCGGAACAGAATCAGCCCCCAATGTGGGCCGTGGAAGGCCACCATATCCGCAAAATGGCGCTCGATGACGGCCAGGCGCTCCTCCAAAGGGATGGTGTGCCAGTCCCGGCGGGCGAAAATCCAGGGGTTACCGATGGCCGCCCGGCCAATCATCACGGCATCGCAGCCGGTATAGCGCTGCATTCGGGCAATATCGGCCACGCAGCGCACATCCCCATTGCCCACAATTGGCACACGCGCCATGGCCTTGATCTCAGCGATAGCGTCCCAATCTGCAGGTTCATCATAGCGTTGCATGCGCGTGCGCCCGTGCACCGTGATGAGGGCCGCGCCGCTTTCCTGCAACACGTGCACGACCTCCCGGTAATTCCGCGAGCGCACATCAAGGCCCAGGCGGATTTTGGCGGTAATGGGGACCGGGACGCTCGCAGCCAGGCTTTCGACGATGCGCCCGATTTTGCGCGGATCCTGCAGCAGCGCGGCGCCTGCGCCCCGGCCAAAGACCTTGGTCACCGAACAGCCCAGATTGATGTCAAACGCATCGGGCTGGAGATGCAGCACGCGCCGGGCCGCCTGGGCAAACATCTCCGGATCGTCACCGAAGAGCTGGTAGATGAGAGGGCGCTCCTCCGGCACAAAGCTTAACAGGCGCCAGGTTTCGGCATTGGAGCGCACAATCCCATCAACCGAAAGCAGCTCCGTCACACTGTAGGCCGAGCCAAACTCCCGGCACAGGCGCCGATAGGGGCTATCGCTGAAGCCCGCCATCGGCGCCAGGACCACATCCCCCTCAATGGGGATCGAACCGATGAAAAAGCGTGGAGCCATCAGTCGCGCGGATAAGTCCCAAAGACTCTGTCCCACACCACATTGGTCACGCCAAAGCGCTGATTGGGCGTCTGCCCGTGATGACGCATGTGGTGCAGGCGAATGGTGTTGAAATAGCCCCAGCGGAGCTTGAAATGATGCAGGCTGTAGTGCGTCATATCGTAGAGCACGTAGCCCAATCCAAAGCCGGCAAAGGTCGGAGCGATCCAGTGCCCGATGCCCAATCCACCAAAGACCAGCGTAAACAGGCCGTAAAATAGCAGCGCCAGGGGGATACTGACCACCGGCGGCATCACCAGACGGGTCTTCACCATCGGCTGGGCGTGATGCACGCCGTGAAACAGGAACGATACGCGCTCCTGCCAGGGGGTGCGCGGGGTGAAGTGGAAGAGAAAGCGATGCAACACGTACTCGGCCAGGGTCCACAAAACCAGACCCAGCAGCACCCCGCCGGGTAGCACAAGCCAGGACACGGCGGCGGGCCGGTCCTGGATGCCACGCACCAGGGCATAGCCGATGACCGGCAAGTAGATGACCAGCACCGTCACCGGCGAAACGTGGGTGAAAAACTCCAGAACATCTGACTTGAACAGGCGAATCGGGTCCTTCGAGTGTACAACATCCGTCATACTCCCCTCCAATATCGGCCCGTGCCGTCCCTCACACCGGGGAATCGGCTACGGGAGAATTTCCAGATCGGTCACATAAGCCGCATGGTCCACCGCCTGGGTGCGTCCGGCGGAGGTGATGGGCAGGCGTTGGGCATCTTCGGGCGTGAAAAGCCCTACCCACAAGGTGTATTTGCCCGGCGCCAGGGTCTCCGGCAGGAGCATCTGGCGCGCATCCACCACCACTGTCCCGGCCGTCCAGGTGTTCGTCGGCTTCTGCCCCTGGGCGGGGAGGCCATCCCCCCAGGCCACAATCTCGCCGGAGCGGTTGCGCAAATGGACAAAGACCGTGTAGGAACGGCCCACATCCTTTAAAGCGCGCCAGCGCAGGGTGTAATTCAGGGTGTCGCCGGCCCGCGCGCGCAGCGTAGGAACAACGGCCTCATCCAGGCTGATCAACGAGCTGAAGTTCACCTCCAGGCGGATGGGCGCATTCAAGCCGTAGCTTACCGTCAGGGTGACCGTGTCACCGGCCAGCAGCACCGTCCCCGGCTCCGGCTGCTGGCGCAAAATCTGCCCGGCCGGTTCTGCGGAGCGCTGTCGCTCCACCACGACGCGCAGCCCTTGCGCCTCCAGATTGGGTTGCACCAGGTCAAGATTGTAGCCTATCACCGAAGGCAGGGGATAGGTACGCGCCGCGGCAATGACCACCGCCACCTCGGTCCCCACCGGGACGCGCTGCCCGGCCACTGGATTCTGCTCCAAAACACTGCCCGGCAGCGCCGTCAGGTCCTCCCGCTCACCGGCCAACGCAATCCGCAATTGCTGGCTTTCCAACAACGTGCGCGCATCCGTAAAACTCAGACCCAGCACATGCGGCACATTGACCTGGGGCACTGGCGTCGGCGATGGCGTCCCTGGCAGGGGGGTGACCGCCGTCGGAATCACGGCGGGACGGGTCAGGCGCTCGATCACCGTCTTCCACAGAGGAATTAACCCCAGCAAGAGCGCGAAGGCCAGGAAAGCCAGGGTGATGAGCGTCCAATCCAGCCCGCGTTTGACGGGCGCAGGTTTAGCCGGGGCCTCCGGCCGGGGTGCAGCGCCGGGTGTCGGCGGCGCCGGCGGATAAGCGGCGGGCGCAGCAGGCGTCACAACCGGGTGCGCCTGGGTGGGAGCCTGGCTCTGGCGCTGGTAGTCCTTCAGCGCCAGCTCCATCTGAGCGGCATCGCGATAACGTGCGGCGGGATCTTTGGCCAACGCGCGCAGGACCAGCCAGTCCAGTTGCGGCGGGATGCGGGGGTTGATGGACGAGGGCGGCAGGGGCGGCTCCTCCAGGTGCCGACGCAGCAGGGCCTCGGTATTTTCGGCGTGAAAAGGCGGCACACCCGTGAGCATCTCATACACCATCACCCCGATGCTATACACGTCCGAGGCTGGCATCGGGGCCTGACCCGCCACGCGCTCCGGTGCAATGTAATGCGGACTGCCCCAAACTACCGGTTCGGACGCTGGGCTGGGCCTGCTTCCCTCCTGAATGGCGCGGGCAATACCGAAATCCGCCACCTTTACTTGCCCGGCGCGCGTGATCAGGATATTCTGCGGCTTGAGATCGCAATGCACCAGGATGGGACGCCCGCTTTCTCCAGGGCGATGGGCATAGCCTACCGCAGCGCAGATCTGCTCCGCCAGGTTTAAAGCCAGGGGAATCGGCACCGGACGCATCCGATCAATCAGCGCGCGCAGGTCCTCCCCTTCGACCAGTTCCAACACAATGTAAGGACGCCGGCCATCTATGCCCACATCGTAAATGCGCACGATACCAGGATGATCCAGTTGCGCCGCAGCCCGCGCCTCATCCAGGAAACGCTGCCGGAAGGTCACATCGCTGGCATAGGGCTCGCGCAGGATCTTCACCGCCACCAGACGATCCAGGTAGAGGTCGCGGGCACGATAGACGGTAGCCATTCCACCCATCCCTACCAAGTCGGACGACCTGAACTGATAGCGTTGATTCAAGACGAATGTCTCCATGCCCTTCTCCATACCCAAGAATGCCCAAAGTATACCCCAAATGGGCAATTCGGTAAACTTCAGCCAACGGCCAGGGCTACGCCTTGCATGGGATTCTGGTGTTATGAAACAACCTTGTAGTTTGTGGGTGACAGGATTATGAGGTATCTACCGCCTTATCCCGAAGAGACAGCAGGACAGGATTTACTTTTTCTGTCGTTTTACTCCTCTCCCCCCTAC
>DAOTZR010000228.1:0-5385 GCA_034434315.1 Anaerolineae bacterium | reverse complement strand
TAAAACCACCCTTGCAAACTAGCGTAGGTCAATATGAGCAAAAGTCCTACCGTCACCACCAAACGCCAGCCTAAATCCCATACCCAGGGCTTCATCTGCATGATTTTAAAAGCCTCCTCCTGCATTTTTCCAGGTCTGGTCATTATACCTTAAACAAACATTTTGCCAAAACGAAGCTGTTCGCTCTCACGCCGCTTCCAGCATAGCCATCTGACGGCGATACAGCGCCGCGTAAAGCCCATCCTGGGCCATAAGCTCCGCATGGGTTCCCTGCTCCACGATGCGCCCCTGATCGAGCACATAAATGCGATGCGCGCGTTGCACCGTGCTCAACCGATGCGCGATGATCACCGTCGTGCGCCCCTGCCAGAGCCGTTCCAGGGCTTCCTGGATCAGGGCCTCGGTCAGCGTATCTACGCTTGCCGTTGCTTCGTCCAGAATCAAAATGCGCGGATTGGCCAGCAGCGCGCGGGCAATGCAAATAAGCTGACGTTGCCCCACGGAAAAATTCGCGCCACCTTCCTGCACCGGCGTGGCGTATCCCTGCGGCAAAGCAGCGATAAAATCATGGGCATAAGTCAAACGTGCCGCCTGCTCGACCTCCACATCAGTCGCATCCGGGCGGCCAAAGCGGATGTTATCCGCCACCGTGCCGGGGAACAGGAACGGCTCCTGGGCCACAATCCCCATCTGACGATGCAACGAGCGCTGGGTTACCGTCCGCACATCCACCCCGTCTATGCGCACCACGCCGGAACTCACCTCATAAAAACGGGCGATGACATTAGCCAGCGACGTCTTGCCTGCCCCGGTCGGGCCTACAATCGCCACCACCTCTCCCGGCGCCAGGCGCAATGAAACCCCGTGCAACACCTCCTCGCCCTCGCGATAAGCAAAATGCACATCATCCAGCTCGATAGCGCCCTGCACGGGCGGAAGGTCCGGCGCTTGCGGTGCGTCCTGAACCTGCGGGGGAGTATTGAGCAGCTCCAAAACCCGTTCCCCACCGGCCATCGCCGATTGCAGGGTTGTGTAAAGCTGGCTCAAATCCTGAATCGGCTGAAAGAAACGACTGACATACGAAAGAAACGCCACCACGACGCCCAGGGTCACCGTGCCTTGCGTCACCCACTGCCCCCCGAACCAGAGCACAATTCCCGTCGCCGCCATACTCAACACCTCTACGGCGGGGAGGAAAAGTAGTGAAAGCGTCATGGCCTTGATATTCGCATCGCGATTGGCGCGGTTGAGCTGCTCAAAACGCTCAAACGAGTTCATCTCCTGGGCAAAAGCCTGAATTACCCGCATCCCGGCCAGGGATTCAGCTAAATCGCCAATCACCGCAGCGACACGTGTGCGCGTCTCACGATAAGCCTGTTGTGCGTAACGGGTGAAAATGGCCGTAGCCAGCGCCATCAGGGGCAACGTGATAAACGTCAGCAACGCCAGCCGTGGACTGATATAGAGCATGATGGCTACAATCCCCACCAGCACCAGGAGATCGCCAAAAATCGTGACCAGGCCCTCCGTGAGCAGTTCATGCACCACCGAAACATCGCTGATGACCCGCGAAATGCTCACCCCCACCAGATGCCGATCGTGATAAGGGAGCCCCAAAGCCTGCAAATGCGTCACCATGCGCTGGCGCACATCACGCAACACGCTCAGCCCCACCCACGATAGCCAGTAACTCTGCCCGACAGTCGTCCCCAGCACGCCCAGAAGCAGCAGCGCCATGAGGCCAGAAGTGCGCAACAAACCCGGCCAATCGCCGCCAGCGATGTGTACATCAATCGCCCGTCGCACCAGCAAAGGTGCCGTCAAAGTCAACAGCGAATTGATAACCATGAGCAGCAAAGCGGCCACCATATAGCGCCTATACGGACGCACGAAACCGAACAACTGCCACAAAATTCGCCAGTTAAAGTGCTCAACGCGCTCGCCTGAACCGAAGTCCTCAATCGCCCCGCGCGGGCCCATCATCCCCTGAGTTGCCGACACATTCAAAGTCATAGCCTGCGCCTCACTTTCCCATCCCCACCGTACTTTCACCCGGCACGGCTACCGGCACCGACTCGATCGGTTGCGGATGGTGAATTTGACGGTAGTAGATTTCCGCATACAGCCCTGAAGTCGCCAGCAGCTCGGCATGGGTCCCGCGCGCGGCAATGCGGCCTTTATCCAGTACCAGGATCAGATCCGCATCCTTCAACGTGTTTACCCGCTGCGCGATGATGAACGTTGTGCGTCCCTGCATCAGGGTCCGCAGCGCGCGCTGAATCAAATGCTCAGTTTCACTATCCACACTGGCCGTTGCGTCATCCAGAATGAGGATGCGCGGATTTTTCAACAAAGCGCGTGCGATAGCGATACGCTGGCGCTGCCCGCCGGAAAGCGTCAGGCCTCGCTCACCGACGCGCGTGGCATACCCTTCGGGCAAGTCCATAATGAAGTCGTGCGCCTGGGCCGCCCTGGCTGCCGCTTCCACCTCCGCCTCCGTAGCATTGGGACACCCCAGGGCGATATTATCCCGAATGCTGGCCGCAAACAGGGTGGATTCCTGCAAAACGATGCCGATCTGTTCCCGCAACGACTTCAGCGTCACCTGGCGCACGTCGTAACCGTCCACCAACACCCGGCCCGACGTGGGGTCATAAAAGCGCAACAATAAGTTGAGGATGGTCGTCTTACCCGATCCAGTTTGTCCCAACAGCGCCACCTTTTGACCAGGTAACACCTCAAAGCTGACATCGCGCAACACGGGATGCCGGCCAAAATAGGCGAAAGAAACACGCTCGAAGCGAACGTGACCGCGCAGGGGAGGTAAAACCAGCGCATCCGGTGCCTCACGCACCTCGGATTCCGTATCCAGAATTTCAAACACCCGCTCCCCCGACGCGGTAGCCTGAGCGATAGCCGGCAGCACCATCCCCACCCGCCGCAAAGGCTGCACCAGTTGGGCCAAATAAGCCGAAAAAGCCACCATTTCCCCCAGGGTCAAGGCCCTGTGAATGACGAGATACCCGCCATAAGCGATGACCAACAGAGAACTTAAACCGGCCAGAAAATCAATAATCGGCGCATTGAGCATGCGCAGGCGCGTGGCGCGCACATTCATCTCGAACCAGCGGTCATTTTCCCGTGCAAAGCGGGCGATTTCGGCTTCCTCCTGCGCAAACCCCTTCACAATCCGGGCCCCGCGCAGGTTCTGTTCCAGAAAAGAAGTCATCCGCGCCATTTGCTCCTGCACCTCACGCCACAGGGGCCGGTAACGCCGCCCAAAATCGAGTGCGCGCCAGGTCACCAGCGGCATCAGGATCAGCGCAGCCAGGGCCAGACGCGGATTCATCCAGACCAGCACCACGGCTGTGCCGAGCATCAGCACGCCCCCTTCGACCAGGCGTAGGGTCGCGCGCCCCGTCAAAAAGCGGATGCGGTCCACATCCTGAATTGCCCGCGAAAGTAGCTGTCCCGTTTCGACCCGATCGTGAAAAGCAAAGGACAGGGAGGCAAACTTGCGCTGCAATTCATTGCGCAAATCATAGGCTACCCCCTGCGAAATAATCTCAATCCAGCGCCCCTGGAAAAAAGTGAGTGCGGCTTTAATCAGAGTAAGGCCCAACAGAGCGGCGACCATCCAGCGTAAATAAACCAGGTCCCCGGCGCGGATACCCCGGTCAACTACCCCGCGCATCGTCTGGGGGATGAGCAAGGCCAGGCCGTCCAATACGAATTGAAGCAGATAAGCCCAGACCAAAAGCCGGCGATAAGAGGTCATATAGCGATAACAACGCCGCAAAATGGCCACGGTCGAAGCTGGCTTCAACGCAATCACATCGGTGAATTGACGACTCATACACGCCTCAGAATAGTTAGCTTTGTTAAGTATTTTACCGGAAAATTCAAAGGCGTCAAGGGCGATATCCCAGACCATTGCGAGCCGTTGGGCCAATCCCCGTCCTTACCACCACCTGCCAGGCTGTTACAGATTCTTGTGGGCGGGCCGACCAGAGGCTGCCGGCCCGTAAGGAGCGGCCCATGAACTGGCCATCCCTGCATTACCAGCTAAACTGTTACAGACTTTACCAGCAAAGCCCATTTGACAAGTCCCTTGATTCGACTACACTATGAATGGAGCAGGTAGTACAGGGGGGATGAGCTTATGAGTGACGATACCAAAAAGAGTTTGTATGCCCCAGAGTATCATAATGAAGCCCAGGACCTGCGCAACACCCTCATCTTCGGCGGCTTAGCTGTTATCGCGCTGGGAGCCATGATCATTGCCGCCAGTCCCAGCGTGATTGCGCTGCAAATTCCTGTGGCCGAAACTTCGATCCTGGCGATGAGCGCCGCCATGGTCACCATGATCGGCCTGGCTATTTTGCCTTACGTTCCCCCACGCACGCTGGCCCTGGCAGTTCTGATAGCTTATACCATTATCATCGCTCTTACCGTGCATTATACCGGCGGCCCCCTGACCCCCATGCCGGCGCTTTTCATCCTGGTGGTAGTGGCGGCTTCGTTCCTTTTGGGAAAACGCGCCACGTTTTTCATGGCTTTTTTGAGCGTGAGCCTGTACGCCTTGATTTTGTACCTGGAGTACATCGGGGTTCTGAAGATGGTGCTCATCTGGCGCCTGTCCTTCTCTCCGGCGGAGCGTGGTCCTCTGCTCATCATCAACTGGCTGGCCCTGGCCATCCCCACCTTCATCACGGCCCTGATTGCCGGCACCCTGGCCGAACGTTTGCGCCTCACCAACCGCAACCTGATTGAGTCCGAACGCCTGCGCGATAACCTCTCCCACATGATCGTTCACGATCTGCGCAACCCCACGACGGCCATGGTCGGAGCACTGGACATTCTCAAGCTCACGCTGAGCGATAAAATGACCCCGGATCAGCGTAAATTGCTGGAAAATGCCCGTCACAGCGGTCACGTGCTCATCGGCCTGATCGGCGAAATTCTCGATATCAACAAAATGGAAGCGGGGCAATTCACCCTGCGGCGCGAGCCGGTTGAGCTGTGCGAGTTGATTGCCAAAGCTGTTGATAGCTTCCAGGCCCTGGCGGAACTGGAAAAGGTCGAACTGACCAGTGAGCTGTGCTCTATCGGGGTGATCGCCTGCGACCAACAGCTTATCGAGCGGGTGCTCACCAATCTTATTTCTAATGCCCTTAAGCATACGCCTGAAGGAGGGCGCGTCACGGTATCCGCCCGGTGGACCCAGGACGAAAAGATGGTTGAAGTCTGCGTGGCTGATACCGGCGCTGGCATTCCCAAAGAATATCTGGGCCGGATTTTTGAGAAGTTCGGCCAGGTTGAAGACCGCAGCCGGCCCCGCCAGGGCACAGGCCTGGGCCTGACGTTCTGCAAGATGGCGGTCGA
>DAOTZR010000227.1:0-5574 GCA_034434315.1 Anaerolineae bacterium | reverse complement strand
CAAACAGCGGGGCGCTAGCGCCCCGCTGTTGTCGTCAGGCATGCAACGTCACTTCTTCGCTTTGGCCGCTTTCCGTGCCTGTTCCGCAGCGTAGTCCGTTGGGTGAATCTGCGCATGGTAGCTTTCGGGCTTGCTCAACTGTTCTAAATTGAGGAAGCCGGGACGGGTATAGCTGGCCACTTCGTAGTGCTGGTCCATTTTGATGGCATCGAAAGGACAGAATTCAGCACACAAGCCGCATCCCATGCACAGGCTGATATCCAGATGATAGGCGGACGGATAACGCGCCGGTTTGCCGGTTTCGGGATCGGTAGCGCGCTCAATCCAGATGCACTGCACCGGGCAGGCCTGCACACAAATACCGCAAGCTGTACAGCGCGTCCGTTGCGTTTCAGCATCAATCACCAGGAAAGGCAAATTACGGGAGCGTTCCGGCAGAATCAGGCGCTCTTTGGGATACTCCACCGTAAAAGCTCCGTTCCCATACGCGCTCTGCCGCTGGGCCAACGCTTCGGGAGTCTGGCGCTTCCCTTTGAAGCGCAGCTCGTCCACATACGTCATCACGAAGTGATAGAAAGCAATCCCCAAGGTCTTGAGCACACCCCAGCCGTACATTAGCGATCTACCTCCCCCATCGTCAGGTCAATACTGGCCAGAATCACGACCACGTCGGCGATCTTGTTCAAGCGCGTGAGTTGACTCAGAGCGCCAAGATTAATGAGCGACGTCGCGCGGATGTGATAGCGATACGGATTGGCGCTGCCATCCGAAACCAGGTAGAACCCCAGTTCCCCTTTGGGGGCTTCGATCCGGCCATAAGCTTCACCGGCGGGGAGCTTGAGCAGAGGGGTGATCTTTTTCGCCTGGATCGGGCCTTCGGGGATGGAACGCAAAGCCTGTTTCAGGATGCGCAGGCTCTGCCACATTTCGTCGAAACGCACGCGGATACGGTCGTAAGTATCGCCACCGTACCGGACCGCCACGTCAAAATCAAAGCGGTCGTACACACTGTAAGGCTCCACACGGCGAATGTCGTAAGGCACGCCTGAGGCCCGCAAAACCGGCCCGCTACAACCCAGTGCAATCGCCTCTTGCGGAGAAAGCACTCCCACGCCAACCGAACGGGCCTTGACAATTTCGTTTTCAGTAAGCATGGTCTGCATCATTTCAATCTTGCGCGGCAGGCGATCTTCCACCAGGGCCAGGGCGCGTTCGACCCAGCCTTCTGGCAGATCGGCGGCAACGCCACCGGGACGCATGTAGTTGAACATCATCCGCGCCCCCGAAACGGCTTCGAACAGATCGAGGATCAACTCGCGTTCCTCCAGGCCGTACAGGGAAGCGGTCATGTAAATGCCCACGTCATTGCCGAAGAAGCCCGTCGCCACCAGGTGATTGACGATACGCATGAACTCGGCCATGATCACGCGGATGTATTCGGCGCGCTCCGGCACCTCCCAGCCCAACAGCTTTTCCATGGTTATGACGTAAGCCAGGTTGTTGGTCATGCCGTTGATGTAGTCAAGACGGTCGGTGTACGGAATGTTCTGAATCCAGGTGTTGCGCTCGCCGATTTTTTCATGATTGCGATGGAGGTAGCCAAAGACCGGCTCCAGGTGCTGGACCGTTTCGCCGTCCAGGCGCACCGCCAGGCGCAGCACACCATGGGTGCTGGGGTGATGCGGCCCCAGGTTCAAAATCATCTCATCCGTCTTGAGCGGCTTGTTGGGATCGCGATTCGCCGAAAGCATACGCTGGTACAGGGCCAGGTCCGCTTCGTCGTAGGAGAAATCCTGCGCCGACCAGCCTTCGGGCAGGCGGATGTTGTCGCGCAGCGGCGTGCGTTCCTCCGCCATGATGGGCTGCCCGCCCTTGGGGAAGCGCGAAGTGTAGGGTTTATGCTCTTCTTCGTAGTAGGCTTCGCGCCAGTCCTTGCGCAGGGGGAAACCGGCGAAGCCTTCCCACATCAAAATACGTCGCAGGTCGGGATGGCCCTCAAATTTGACCCCGAACATATCCCAAACTTCGCGCTCCTGGAAATTAGCTGAGCCAAATTCGGGGGTGAGGGAGGGTACTACCGGCGCGTTGCGGTTCACTTCGACGTGCAAAACCAGTTCTGGCCCTCCGCTGATGCGGTAGAAGTGATACACGACATCAATGCGGTCGCGCTGGGGATAATCCACCGCAGTGACGCTGGACAGGTAATTGAAACCCAGCTCGTCCCGCAGGAAGCGGGCCACATCCACCAGTTGCCGTTTAGGAATGTGGAAGCCATTCGCCTCCAGGGTGATGGATGGGAAGCGCGTTTGTAACGTGGGCAACAGCTCCTGCATCATGGCGTAGGCTTTCATGCTTGCGCCTCCTTTTCAGCGATGCGCGCCTCGAGGGTGCGCATGTGCTCATCCGGGTTGAGAATCAGATCGGGACCCAGGGCCGGCACCGGGATACCACCATCAGGTTCGGAAGAGAAGGCGCGCATGCGTCGAATCGGTTCGTACCCGATCCGTTCGTGGAGGGCCAGCAAAGCATGAATCAGCGCCTCAGGCCGGGGAGGACAACCGGGAATATACACATCAACAGGAATCAACTTATCCACACCGGAAACCACGTTATACCCTTCCTTGAAGGGGCCTCCGGAAACGGAGCAGGCACCCATGGCTACGACATATTTAGGCTCGGCCATCTGATTGTAAATGCGCACCAGTTGCGGAGCCATCTTTTTAGTCACTGTGCCCGAAACAATCAGCAAATCCGCCTGGCGCGGGCTGGGACGCATGATTTCCATGCCAAAACGCGCCAGGTCGAAGCGTGAGGCAGCAGCGGCAATCATCTCGAAGGCGCAACAGGCCAGGCCAAACAGTATCGGCCAGAGCGAGCGTTGCCGTGCCCAGGCATATACCTGATCCAACGAAAAGACACGTACAGCACCCTGCAATTCGGGGGGAATTTCAGGCAGCGTCACATCCTTCATGCACACTATCCTCCTGCTGAAAATAGTCCCAACATCCGGCACCGATTATAACACACTGGCGAAGGATGCCAACAGCACAAAAGCCCCCGCAAGGTGCGGGGGCCAGAGTTTACGTTACCATCAGATGATAGTACCATCCGGGATGGTTACATTCTTGGGGATAACTACAATGCCATCGCGCACAACGTAACTGTCGGTTTCCTCATCGGGCATGCCCGTGTGGTCTCGGATCACGACTTTTTTGCCAATGCGCACGTTTTTATCGAGGATAGCACACTCAATGACGCTACCTTCCCCGATGCCCACATCCGGCAGGCCCAGGCGGCGATTCCGCGCTTTCTCCTCGCTGGATTCGTAGTAATCCGCGCCCATCATCACCACGCGATGCAGATGCGCGCCGGGCTTGATGATGCTGCGCAATCCGATTACGCTTTCGCGAATCGAGGCCCGTTCAATCTGGCAACCAGGAGCCAGGAATACATTAATCATATCCGAGGCCATCAGTTGGCTGCCCGGCAGGTAGCGCGAGCGGGTGTAAATCGGCCAGGTCGCATCGTACAGGTCGAAAGGCGGATTGGGCGAGGCTAGAGCCAGATTGACTTCGTAGAAGGAACGCACGGTTCCAATGTCTTCCCAGTAGCCATCGAAAGGATAGGCGTAGACCTTGAGCTTACGCCCGATAGCAGCGGGAATGATGTGCTTGCCGAAATCCGAGCCGCTCTCGTTGAGCAACAGGTCAATGAGGGTCTGGGTATTGAAAACGTAAATGCCCATGGAGGCCATGTAGGGCCTTTCGCCCTCCAGGCTTTCCAGACCTGCCAGCTTATCCGCCGGCGGTTTTTCAACAAAGTGCTCAATCAAGCCCTCAGCGTTCGCCTGAAGAATGCCAAAGCGGGGCGCTTCCTCGGCGCTGACCGGCTTCACGGCAATGGTGATGTCCGCTTCGTGCTCCCGGTGGAACTCAACAAAGCGAGCGTAATCCATCTTATAAAGATGGTCGCCCGAAAGGATCACCACTTCACTGGGACGAGCGGCCTGAATCTGGAACAACTGTTTACGAAAGGCATCGGCTGTGCCCTGATACCAGGAGGAACTCTGTGGCGTCTGCTCCGCGGCCAGGATTTGCACCCAGCCATCGGAGAAACTATCGAAGTTGTAGGTTTGTGAAATGTGACGATGCAAAGATACGGAATTAAACTGCGTGAGCACGTAGATGTGATTGATATCCGAGTGGATACAATTGCTGATGGGAATATCAATCAGACGATAGTGTCCCGCCAGAGGTACCGCAGGTTTAGCCCTGAGTTTGGTCAGCGGGTATAGCCGGGTCCCGGCCCCGCCCCCTAAAATGACCGCTAATACGTCTTTCGTGGATGATCGTTTGCCCATGCCCGCCTCCTGGGATAAAGTTCACTTAATAAAATTATAGAGCAATTGAAAAAAATGCAAAAAACAGCAGGGCAAGGGACGCTTGCCCTGCTGGTCCAGACGTGCCTTAGTTGTTACGCAACAGCACCGGTAGGAACAGATAGTATTCGCGCGACAGCACCGGCGCTGAAGGTACGTTTATTTCCTCCGAATCCTCCTCCGGCGTAAGGCCCGGATCCATGGTAGGCAGGTCACGGCCCCGGCTGGGCAGGATCACCCCACCCTGAGCCCGACGTTGCGTTGTGCCGTTGCCGATAAAATCGAGGAGGTAGGTGCTCGTGGCGTATCCGTACACTTCCACCAGATAGCTTCCACCGCTGGGGGCACTGAAGCTCACCTCTTCGACGGGGTCTTCGAGATAGCTGGCAGCCACCAGGGCTGGAGCACCGGACGTTGAGCGCCATACGTAGATGTCGGCATCGCCGCTCACCGAGGTCAGGCGCAGGGTAACATTCTGTCCGGCGTTCAGATGCATCAGATACACCTGAACCTCATCCTCGGCCAGGGGGACCGGGGTTGTGCCCGGCACCAGGTTAATCCAGGCCAGGCCGGAATTTTCGGAGATGTTACCGGCGGCATCCGCGGCCCAGACCTGGATGTAGTGCGCCCCCGGCAGAGGGTACAGTTGCCATGGGTACTGCGTCCCGGCCTCATCATAAGGCAACCACGCGCTTTGGGCTACGGCTACCCACTGCAGGAGGTTGAAGTTAAAGACGTACTCGATGTAAAGCAGCCGGGCAACACCACTGCCCCCGGCAGGGTCCTCAGCTACGGCATCCAGGACAATCTGACGCAGGTCGGTTTGTTCTGCACCCTGATTGAGCGTCAGGCTCACCACCACCGGCGGGGTCGTATCCGCCGCGCGCACAGGCAAGACTTCCACTGTATGGGTGATGACGTTGTTGTCCTCGAAAGTTTCGGCAACGGCGTTATCGGGATCTACCACGGCGCGCAAAGTGTAGGGGCCGGCTGTGGCTGGGATCCACGCCATGGCGGGAGCAACAACGCGGCTATCGGGGGGCAGATAAGCGATCTGGGTGCGGCCGAGATAGGTTTCAGCGCCACCGGGGGATTGGACGTAGAAATCCACGGCCACGTTGTTCAGGGCTCCTGTGCCACCGGCACGTCGTACGGTGATAGTCATGGTCACATCCGTTCCGGCGCGCGGACTGGGG
>DAOTZR010000226.1:0-4161 GCA_034434315.1 Anaerolineae bacterium | reverse complement strand
GATCAACACCCTCATCACGGTGATGAGCCTGGTCTCCTCCCTGTTCGTGCCGATCATCGCCATGCTCCATTTGTTCTAAGCGCCATCGGCGCTGCGGGCCGGGGAGGACCCGGCCCGTTTTTTATGGCCGTCATTATGTCAGTGAGCGTTTGGGCCGAAGGAGGACCTATGCATCCTGAACCTGGAATAGAACTGGACATTGAGGAAATTCGCCGCCTGTATCAGGGGGCCGATAGCGTGCACGACTTTGAGCACATTTTGCGCGTCCTGGTTTTAGCGGAGCGCATCGCCCAGGCCGAGGGCGCGGATGTGTCCATCGTCCGCGCGGCGGCCCTACTGCACGATTGGGGCCGGGAAGAAGCCGAAGCCCAGGGCCAGGACCATGCGCTCTGGGCCGCCGAGCGGGCGCGGACCTGGTTGCTGGCACGCGGGGCGAACCCTGCATGGACCGAGGCCGTCTGTTACGCTATCGCCTGTCATCGTTATCGCCTCGGGCCGGCACCCGCTACCCTTGAGGCTCAGGTTTTGTTTGATGCGGATAAGCTCGATGCGATCGGCGCTATCGGTATTGCCCGGGCCTATGCCTACGGCGGCCGGCATCAACAGCGCCTCCATCACCCTCTGCACGGCATGCATTCCTCCGCTTCTTCGGAGGCCTATTCCCCTGTGCATGAATTTGTCTTCAAGCTCAGCCAGATTCGCGATCGGCTGTGGACGGCAACCGCCCGCTCACTGGCCGAGGAACGCCATGCCTTTATGCAAAGCTTTTTTGAACGTCTGGAAGCTGAAGTGCGGGGCCTGGCTTAAAACCAGCAGGCGGCGAGTGGAATCTCGCCGCCTGCTTTTTGCCCAGGTTATTTGAGCTGGATGATTTCGTGCCGGGGATAGGGGATGGTGATGCCGTTTTCGCGGAAAGCGGCATGCAGGCGTTTTTGCAGCTCGCGCGCAATGGCCCAGTTTTGGCCCGGACTGGTTTTCATCAACACCCGCATCGTGATCGCCCAATCATCCAGGCTGATCGGCCCCTGCACAACAGGAGCTTCCAGGATGTGCGCGGCGAAAGCGGGATCCTGCGCCAGTTCCTCACTGGTTCTGCGCATAACCTCCAGCACGTGATCCAGATCTTCCTCGTAAGCCACACCTACTTCGACGCGCGCCTGGGACCAGTGCCGGGTGTGGTTGGACACTATGCGAATTTCGCCATTGGGGACAATGTGGACCCGTCCGTTGAGGTCGCGCAAATAAGTGGTGCGCAGAGTCATGTGCTCCACTGTTCCGGTCATGCCGCCGACCTCAATCACATCGCCGACGCCGAAGTGATTTTCCACGAGGATGAACAACCCGGCAACCAGGTCGCCAATCAGGGTCTGAAGGCCCAGACTGAGCGCCAAGCCGCCGATTCCCAGTCCGGTTAACATGGGAGTGATGTCTACGCCCAGGCGACTGATGAGCATCAGCCCCAGGACAATGGCCATTAGCACATTGAAGCTCCATTTGCCGATCTGAATCAAGGTCAACAGGTGCTGCCGACGTTCGGGCGAGAACGTGGCGTTCTTTTCCACCCAGGCCCTGGCGCGGCTCACCAGCCAGACGCTCAGGAAATACAATGCCGCGGCCAGGATCAAGATAGTCGTCAGCGGGACCAGGAAATCTAGAATCGCTTTCAGGACACCGGCAGGTGTGATCATGCTTTTTCCTCGCTGTCCTGTTCTTTCGAGCGCAAATGGGGGAAGAGCAGCACTTCGCGAATGGTGCGCCGGTCCGTGAAGAGCATGGCCAGGCGGTCAACGCCCATGCCCATACCGCCAGTCGTTGGCATGCCGTATTTCAGGGCGCGCAGGAAATCCGTGTCCATGGGATGCGATTCCTCATCGGCTTCGCGTCCCTGGTCCAGGAAGCGCTTTTCCTGCTCAAAGGGGTCGTTCAGCTCGCTGAAGGCATTGCCCACTTCCATCCCGCCGATGAACAGCTCAAAGCGTTCAACGTGAGTCGGATCATCCTCGCGCTGCTTGGCCAGAGGGGAGATAACCACCGGATAATCGCAGACAAAGGTGGGCTGAATCAGGTGCGGTTCAGCTTCGGAAAGCAGATGATCCACCAGTTTGCCCCAGGTGGCACTTTCGGGAGCAGCGTAACCGCGTTCGCGCATGACAGCGCGCAGCGCCTCTGCGGTAGGATACGCCACGTAGTCAATCCCCGTCGCCTCGCGGATCAGGTCGCGCAGGGTAACGCGCCGGAAAGGCGGCGTGAGGTCAATCACCTGCCCCTGGAAGGTGATCTGGTGCGTGCCATGCACCTGTTCGGCGACGAAAGCCAGCATTTGTTCGGCGGTTTCCATCATGCCGTAGTAGTCGGTGTAGGCGCAGTAGAGTTCGAGCTGGGTGAATTCGGGATTGTGTTTGTAGGAAATGCCCTCATTGCGGAAATCGCGCCCGATTTCATAGACGCGCTCGTACATTCCCACCAGCAGGCGCTTCAGGTACAGTTCGAAAGCGATGCGCAGGTAGAGCTGTTGCTTGAGCTGATTGTGATAGGTGACGAAGGGACGGGCTGCGGCCCCGCCGTAAATCGGGTGGAGGATCGGCGTTTCCACCTCCAGGTAATCATGGGTATCGAGCCACTCCCGCAGGGCACGGATGACCCGTGCGCGGATCCGGAAGATTTCGCGGACTTCAGGATTAACGGCCAGGTCCGCGTAGCGCTGCCGGTAGCGCTCTTCAACATCGGCGAAAGCGCCGTAGCGCACGACTTCGCCATCCTTCTCGTATTCCTTGGGGATGGGGAGGGGGGTGATGGCTTTGGCGAGCATGCGCAGGCTGAGGGCCTGTACGCTGATTTCGCCTGTCTTGGTGCGCATGAGCGGCCCGCGTGCCTCGACAAAATCGCCCAGGTCGAAGGCTTCTTTGAAAAGCGTGTAGGTGGCTTCACCCAGGTCGTTGAGACGCAGGAAGAGCTGGAGCTTGCCCCAGCCATCTTCGATGTGGGCAAAAGCGACTTTGCCCATGATGCGGATGCTCACCAGGCGCCCGGCTACGGTTACTTCGGGCGCTGCGCTTCCCTGGGCTTCCGCCGCTTCAAAAGCTGCCAGGGCTTGAACCGTGGTGTGAGTGCGGTAGCTGCGCAGCGGGTACGGGGCCAGGCCCTGTTCCTGCAGGCGCTGCAGTTTTTCCAGACGTTGCTGTTCCAGTTCGTTCAGTTCCATTGGTATATTCCTTTCCATGAGTCCATGATCCCTGTCCCATAAAAAGAGCAAGCCCATATGGGATATGGGCTTGCCTGGGGTACGGGAGGGATTATTCGATTTTAAGAATTTCGAAAATGATGGTCCCCCCAGGCGCCTGTACCGCCGCCTTGTCGCCTACGCGCTTGCCTTGCAGGGCTTTGCCCAACGGGGACTCGTGTGAAATTTTGCCGTGAGCCGGGTCCGCCTCCATGGAGCCTACGATGTAGTAGACCTCCGGTTCGCCCCCTTCCTCGCGCACGGTCACCTTGCGCCCGATGCCCACAACGTCCGGAGCGGATTCGCTGGTATCCACGATGATGGCGTCATGGAGCATCTGTTCCAGGGTGAGAATGCGGCTTTCCACAAAAGCCTGTTCGCGCTGAGCGTCTTCCAGCTCGGCGTTTTCGATAAGCTCACCTTCACCCAGAGCCTCGTGCAGGCGCCGGGCAATTTCCTGGCGCCGAACGGTCGTCAGATACTCCAGCTCAGCCTTGAGTTGCTGATAGCCTTCCTGGGTCAAATAAACAGGGCGCTGACTCATGCGCGCGTGCCTCCCTAAACCGCTCTGATATATAAAAAAAACCCCTGAGGACCACGAAATCGGCCCTCACAGGCGGCCCTACTATACCATAAAGTTTGAATTTGCCAAATTGTCAGGTTAAGAATCTGCGGTGCGCAACGGTTGGACACTTGGATGCCATGTTATGGAGAACGGCATCAAAAACAAACCCGAGTCTACTGCAAAAACCCTGACTGATTTACGCAACTTTGTAGAATAGAACACGGATCGGCACGGGTGCGACGAATGAACACGGATTTTTTAACATAATTTGTAACCTAATACTTGACCACGGTGGTTTCTAATGGTATCCTGTCCCTCTACAGGACCCAGAGAGGAGAGGAAACCATGCCCAGACCAAAGAAATACCCGGTTCAGT
>DAOTZR010000225.1:0-4934 GCA_034434315.1 Anaerolineae bacterium | reverse complement strand
CATAGAGCTCAGAGGCCGCGGGGTCAAGGGCGATGGCGATCTGCTCCCCAGGTTTGTAACCAGCTTTGACGATGGCCTCCAGGATGACCTCGATGGCTTCTTCGTTGCTCTTGAGGCTGGGGGCAAAACCACCTTCGTCCCCGATGCCGACGTTATAGCCACGGGCCTTGAGCACGCCCTTGAGGGCGTGATAGGTTTCCGCGCCCCAGCGCAGGGCCTCGGCAAAGGAGGGGGCGCCGACGGGCATGACCATGAATTCCTGCAGATCGGGTCCGTCAACAGCGTGTTTACCGCCGTTGAGGATGTTCATCATCGGGACGGGGAGGACGTGGGCATGGACGCCGCCCAGGTAGCGGTAGAGGGGCAGGCCGACAGAGTTGGCGGCGGCATGGGCTACGGCCAGGGAGACACCCAGGATGGCGTTAGCGCCCAGGCGGGATTTGTTGGGAGTGCCATCGAGTTCAATCATCATCTGGTCAATGCCCTTCTGATCCGTGGCATCCCAGCCAATGAGTTCAGGGGCAATTTCGTTTTCGACGTTTTCTACAGCGGTGAGGACGCCTTTTCCGCCATAGCGCTTTTTGTCGCCATCACGGAGTTCGATGGCTTCGTGAGCACCGGTGGAGGCGCCAGATGGGACGATCGCACGGCCCCAGGAGCCATCTTCAAGGATAACCTCAACTTCGACGGTGGGGTTGCCGCGGGAATCCAAGACCTCGCGTGCAAGAATATCTTCAATAACGAACATCGTTACCTCCTTAAAGGTTCAAAATTGGAAAGTCAAACCGCAGCAATCATACATCAAAGCGCCAGGGATGCAACTACAACCTGGAAATGGGCCTGTGACGACACAAAAAATGGTCGGTTTTAGGAAGGTCCTGCGCGGTTACATACTCCTCCCGCATGCGGAACAGTCCTCCTGTCCCCCGCACGCGGGAGGAGTGGCTAGAGGAATCAGTTTCCTGAAACGGGTAACTTTACGCGAAAGGTTGATCCCTTTCCGGGGACACTGGAAACACTCACCTGTCCGCCGTGGTATTCGACCAGTTCTTTGACCAGGGCCAGTCCCAGGCCAACGCCGCCATAACGCCGCCGCGAGCTACCATCTACCTGATAGAAGCGCTCGAAGATGCGCGCCTGCTGCTCAGGGGGGATACCGATACCCGTATCCGACACTTCGAATGTCACCCAATCCAGATCTGCGCAGGCCCGCAGGATGATGGTGCCCCCTTCCGGTGTAAATTTGATGGCGTTGCTCAAGAGATTATCTAACACACGGCGCAGATAAAGCGACACGCCGTTAACCCTAGGCAAGGTCGGGGGGAGATCGGCCTGGAGTTGCAACCCGGCCTGTTGGGCAAGCGGAACGAATTCGACCAGAGCGGCCTGAATGAGTTCCAGGAGATTAAGAGGGGTGAGTTGCTGTAAATGCCGTTCTGCGCCTAAAATGAGGGTGATGTCTTCAACAAGATCGGTCAACATGCGCGTGCGCCGGGTCAGAATCCGCAGGGCTTCCTGATACAGGAAAGGAACCGAGGTCATGAAAGCTTCGTCATCGGTTAGCATTTCAGCATAGCCCCGCACGATGGTCAGAGGGGTGCGCAGTTCATGAGAGACGTTCTGGACAAATTCACTTTTCAGGCGATCCAGTTCTTGCTGACGCGCCAGGGCTGCGGTCAGCTCATCGGTGCGCTGCCGGGACTCTGCCAGGAGACGGGCATTGGAGAGCGCCGTCCCGGTTTGACGCGCTACGGATTCCAGGATGCTGAGTTCGCGCTGTGTGAAAGGCGGCGAAGAACGGTAACGGAACATAGCCAGAACGCCGAAGCAGGTTTCGCCCACCATCACCGGAACACCCACAAAACTCTTGACGCCAGCCGCCACAAAGTGGTCCACAGCTTTGGGATGAGCGGCATAATCGGAAAGCAGTCTGGAGGTGCGTGTTTCAAAGATCTCCCATGCCATCCCCATCCCCTGCTTGAGCGGAGGAAGTTCGACACCAGGGGGCAACTGATAGGTGTAAGCGACATTAAACTGAAGCTCGTCACCCTGGGGCGAAAGCAGGGCGAAGCCTCCCGTATCCGCCTGAATCAGTTCTCCAGCCAGGCTTACAACCTGTTTTAAGATGAGGTCCTCATCCAGATTGCTGCTGATGATGTGGGCCAAGGCATTCAAGCGCCGCTCGCGTTCCAGGGCATCGCGGATTTCGTCGAAAAAACGCAAGCGTTCGATAGCGGTCGCCAGTTGTCCAGCCACGGTCACCAGGAGGCGTTCGTCAGCTTCAGTGAAGGCGTTTTCCTGAGTACTTTCGGCATTGATAACCCCCAAGACGCGCCCGCTGGCGTACAGAGGCACACACAACTCCGAAAGCATACGCCCTTCGGAACGGTCAATGTAGTCGGCGGTCTTGCGGGTATCGGCGACCCGGCGCGGACGCCCATGGAACGCCACCCATCCGGTGATGCCTTCTCCCAGAGGAACAGGATCTGTTTTTCCCGTCAAGCCGCGATAGGACGGATGAAAACGCAAAGTTTGCGTTGTCTCATCCACCAGCATCAGACCAAAATGGGCCGGAAAGAAGGTTTCGCCCACCAGTTGGGTTACGCTTTCAATAAGTTCATCCTCGCTCGTAGCGGTGACAGCAGCCTGCGCGACCGTATTCAACACCTGTAATTCACGCAGCTGGCGCTGACGGGACTCGAAAAGCCAGATATTCTCCATCACCATAATAGCCTGGGCACCAATCACCTCCAAAAGCGCAAGGTGCTCCTGGGTGTAGACTCCAGGCTGGTAGCTCTGGACGCTCAAAACCCCAACGGGTTTCTCACCGTGATGGAGAGGGACGGCAATGATCGCCCGCACAACATCGCCCGACCCGAAATGGACGACGGGAAAATCAGGTTTCTCAGCCAGATCCTCAATGAACAGAGGCACATCATGATTGAGAACCCATCCGGTCAGGCCGGTCGAGCTTTCCATTTCAGCATAGGGTTCGCGAACGCCACGGTCAACGCGGTAAACCAGCTCAATCCGGTTGCGCTCCAGATTTTTCCAGGCAATGACGATGACCTCGCACGGCATAAGACGGGACAGGGCCTCGTGAATGGCTACGTAAACGCGTCCGGCATCCAGGCCAGCGCTATTGATGTGTTGCACGGCCCAGCGCAGGAGAGCCTGTTGCTCAGCCCGGCTTTCCAGACGCGCCACCAGATCGCGCAGACGCGCGGTCATTAAGTTAAAAGCCTGGGCGACAGCACCCAGTTCGTCTTCCGTGGTCACCGGGACCTGGTGTTCAAAACGGCCATTGGCTACAGCGTAGGCACCCCGCGCCAGGGCGCGGATGGGTTCGACGATGCGCCGGGCCTGATGCCAGGCCAGTCCAAGGCTGGCGCTGGCTACCGCAAAAAGTAAGGTTCCTAATCCAATACTGATGCGCGTGAAGACGGCAAAAGCAACTGCCTGGGGCATTTCAACCACCAGTCCCCAGCCCCAGGGTGAGGTTGCATCCCCTTCTTCCGGAAGCAGGTTGATCCACACCGCGCGACCAACAACCGGTTTCCCGTACAGCCCGTGATAGGCCTGTAAACCGCTCAATTCAGCACCGGAAAGGATGGCATGTACTGGCGGGAGGTTGGCCAGGCTGCGTGCCTGCCGCACCATAGACAAATCACGAAAGGCCATCAGGTTGCCGCGTCGGTCCACAAGGTAAAAATAGCCCTCAGCGCCGGGATCCAGATCACGGAGAGGTTCCCATAAGGACTTGAGATTGACAATGGCTGTAACCACCAGAATGCGCTGGCCATTGCGCACGATAGGGCGTGAGATGCGAACATAAGGATCATTGCCCTCAACGAAAGAAACATCGCCAATGTAGACTTCGCCGCGTTGGGCGCGGAAGAAAGGTTCGTAGGCGCTGCGATTGGTCAGAGTACCTTTTGCCAAAGGCGTACAATGGAGAAATCGAGCCAGCTCCTGTCCATTCCGCACATCTATAACACTGAACTCCACAAAATCCGCACGGTTCAGACAGAAGGTTCTCAAAAGCTGCTCCATGGTCGAGGGATTTTCAAGCGCCAGATAGCCAGCTTCTTCCAGATCGACGAGAAGTGTATCCAGGTAATTGCGAATGAGGGCCTGTCCTAATTGTAAAGCCATCTGCTGGCGCGATGCGATCTCTTCCCGTCCAAGCTGATAAGTAGTCAGGACGGCCAGGCTGCCGCCCAGGAGCAACGGCAGGAGGGACAGAGAGACCAGCAATGCACTCAGACGCCGGGCCAGACTCAAGCGGACTTTTTCGATTTCACCCATACATCACGGTTCAGATCCGATCCATTGACGATACAAAGCATCCAGACGCCCTTCGGCCCGCAATTTCGCCAACACTTCGTTGACGATAGCCAGCAGTTCGGTATCGTCTTTACGAACGGCTATCCCTAATTGGGCAGGCTCTAGAATAGGGCCGTTAACTTTCAGGGCCGGATGGGTTTTGATGTATTCCAGAGTGTTGATTTTGTCATTCAACACCACATCTACGAAGCCCGCTTCCAGGTCCTCCAGAGAATCGCGCGTTGTAGCATATTCCTGGATGGTCAGGTCATATCCCTGCTCCTTGAGGCGCTGCACATAGCGCGCCCCCGTCGCTCCCTCTTTAACGCCAACGACGCGCCCGATCAGGTCTTTGTCGGAGGTGAAGTCGGGGGCATCCAGGCGCGTGACCATCACCAGACCGGTGTCTACATAGCCATCGGAAATGGCAACGATTTCCTGACGCTGAGGCGTAATGTACATGGCGGCAATTACCATATCCACCTGGCCGTTTTGCAGGGTTGGCAGGAGATCGCCGAAAGCCATTTCCTTCCACGTGATAGGAACGCCAATGTAATCGGCAATAGCTTTGGCTACCTCAACGTCAAAACCGACCAGATCACCCGTGT
>DAOTZR010000224.1:0-18854 GCA_034434315.1 Anaerolineae bacterium | reverse complement strand
CGCAGTGGCTTCAGCTTACTGAGGCTGCCTATGCCTTGTTCCAAGCTATCGTCTTTGCATCTACCTGACTATGTCCGAACTCACGTCCGAACCCCAGCCTTGACAAGTTGTTTTTTCTGATTACAATTTTGTTGTAGTCAGTACTTATCCAGGAATTGTTGTACGCAACTTCTTCTGCATATTCTCTCATCGTTCTGTCCCTGGAACTGGATAAGTAAAAAAACACCAAACGTTTTTTCTTCTTTAGATTTAGATACGAAAAGGAGGTGGCTTCGGGTAGAGAACAAGACTAGTGCATGGAACGGTAAAACAGAGCGTTGGATTTCCTCTTTGATGGTTTTCCCCTTTTACTTGCTCAGGAGGTAGAGATGAGACGCTGGTTCAGTTTTTTGTTGTTACTGGCCTTGTTCGCGGGCTTATGGCCTGTGACAGGGATCAAGGCTGCGCCGCCTGGCCGTTCGCTGCAGGTCCTCAACGCCACCATGACGGCTGTTGATCCTGCAGCTTTTGATTTCTCCGCCGGCGCAAGCACCTTTGATCTGACGTTCACCATGAATTTCAACTCACCTGACTTTGAGTATGCCGATTAC
Organism: Anaerolineae bacterium; assembly: GCA_034434315.1. Classification (GTDB taxonomy): domain Bacteria; phylum Chloroflexota; class Anaerolineae; order B4-G1; family SLSP01; genus DAOTZR01. The sequence continues at coordinate 18,264 of DAOTZR010000224.1, read as the reverse complement.
TTCGAGGTCACTTTGCCAGAGGGATGGACGGTGAACGAAGTTTATCCTGCAGAAGAGACTGGATGTATCAGCCAGCCCACAACGCAGGGGGTGAAGAACGGCGGACGAACTGTGTACTGGCAACACGAGGAGTATTGGCCAGGTCATGGGTCTCTGTGTGGGCCATGGTACGGGGAAAGCGTGTTTGTCGTTAACGTCACCGCTTCGACCTGCCCGGTGGATACCTTCACCTTCCCCTGGTTTGCCGAAGGGGACTGGTTTGGCGATCCCCCCCATACGGCCAGCGGGGTTTCGCCGGAAGTGAACTGCGTGGCCCAGCTTTGTCAGGATGTGGTTTTGCTGACAGAAGCTTTTGATACGGTCACGCCTCCGGCTTTGCCAGAGGGCTGGGCTGTAACGCAGGTGAGTGGTACAACGGCCAACTGGTATTCCAGAGCCGGGACGCGGTATCCTTCGGGCTATCCCGCGCACAGCGCACCCAATCTGGTATATTTTAACTCCTGGAGCGCTTCGTCGGGGCAACAGGCACGCCTGTACTACACTGTGCCTCTTGATTTCAGCCGTGTCGAACAGCCGGCCTTAACCTTCTGGATGTTCCATGACCTGGGCTATACCTATGCCAATGACCGGGTTCAGGTTCAGGTCTCGCTGGATGGCGGTGCTACCTGGACCAATGTGGGTGACCCGATTTCCCGCTATGACGGCTCAGGTCCAGATTGGAAGGAACATCAGGTGGATTTGAGCGCTTATGTAGGGATGGACAGTGTGCTGGTGGGCTTTTTGGGTATCAGTGCCTATGGGAATGATATCCATCTGGATGACATCAGCCTGACGGGAAAGATTTGCACCGGCGGCGTTTACTTCAACCCCAAGAGCTCTGTAAAGAATGCCTGCCTGGGTGCAACCGCTCTGCATACCCTGAATCTGGTCAATGAGAGCGATACAGACTACACCTTTGACCTCACTTACAGCGGCAATGTCTGGTCTGTCGCTGGTCCTGTAACGGTGACCGTCGCGGCTGGGGAAAGCGTTCCTGTCCAGGTCGCCGTTGAGGTTCCGTCCTATGTGATGGATGGAGCTGAAGACGCGGTCCTGATCGAAGGGGTGGCTCAGGAGGATCCCGCTGTGACGGTCAAAGCCGACCTGACGACGATCGCCGGTAATGTCTGGTCCGAAGCCCCTGGCGGTGGCGACCCGTCTCTGTGGCCTGCTGGTGCTACCTGGGACGGCGGTTTCTACTACTTTGATGGCCGGGATGAAGCCGGCGTTCCTACCCAACGGACGCAAATCTTTATCCCCGGTCAGGGGTGGACGGATGGAGCGCCCAATCCCTTTGGGGCTTTCTTTGGCGGCGTTGCGGCCGCTTACGAGGGCAAGATCTACTATGCGCCGGGCTTTGCCGCGGGCATGCAGGGCTCCAAGGACTTTGCCGCTTACGATCCGGCCACGGATAGTTGGGAGGTTTTGGCGCCGCGTCCGGCCAGGTCCGGCCTGAGCGTCGGTGGGGTAACCTCGGACGGCAAATTTGTGCTGGTCGGTGGAAGCCCCAATGCCGGGTTCTTGAGCACAACGTCGGTTTACATCTACGATATCGCTACAGGCGAATGGACTTCCGGTGCCACGCTGAACGCAGTTGGCTTTACCGGTGCCGGCGCGGTGATGATAGAGGATAAGCTCTATGTGGCGGGTAACTATTTCGGCAGCAAGGCCTTCTACGTCTACGATGTGGCAACTGACACCTGGACCTCCCTGGGTGAGCTGCCGGAGGGGCGGGTAGGTCCGCTCCTGCTCAGCGATGGGCTGTCCATCTACGTCATTGGCGGTGGTCTCACGGCCAGCCAGGCCAAAGCCGATGTCTGGCTCTATGATCTGGCGGAAGGGACCTGGGAAAGCTTCATGCCCTTGCCGGAGCCGCTCCTGGGGGCCGCCGGTGCGACTGTTGCAGGGGAGATGTATGTGTTTGGCGGAGGTACTTCAACCGCAGCCGCGAGTGAGTCGGTACCTCATTACAAGAATATCCCCTACTGCGGCTACGAGCTGGTGGAGTTGAGCGGTACGGTGAGCAACGGCGTGACTGGAGCCCCCATCGCAGGAGCCGAAGTCATGGTTGAAGGGGTTGGCCCGCTCATCACCGGCCTGTTCCCCACGCCGGTCACGTACACCGCGGAGGATGGCTCCTACAGCCTGTGGCTCAACCCGGCGGTCTATCGGGTCATGGCTTCTTACGAGGGCTTTGACACCAAGGTCGCCGAAGTTGAAGTAGGGGAAGAAGGCGCGGTCCAGGACTTCGTCATGGGCCCGGCCGTGTTGAACCTGGACAATGCCGGTCCGCTGGATGTTACCCTTCCGTGGGGTGAAACGGAGGACATCACCCTCACCCTCACCAATGAAGGCTACTCGGTTCTGGCCTATGAATTTACCGAAACTAATGGCGGTGGGCCGGTACTGCGCGCTAACCGCGTTGAGCTGCGCCTGGATGGGGTTAAGCCGACCTTCCAGCCTTACTCCGCGCCGACCCGCTCCAAGACGGCGTCCCTGGGTAAGGCCAGCAACGCTCCGGGAGCCATCTATCGCCCGGTAAGCGCCAGGCCGCGCGACTTGTTGGCCAATGCGGTTGAGCTGGTGGTGGATGATGGCGGTGCTGAAGATGGCATTGGCCTGACCTCCGGTGGCCAGCTTATCTGGCTCAATCGCTTTACGCCGGCTCCGGAGCAATTCCCCTTCACCTTGAACGAGGTGTGGGTGCTCTTTGGCTCCGATTGGGGCAGTGGCGGTGTGAATCCGGGTGAGCTGTTCGATGTCTACATCTTCCAGGATGTGGATGGCGATGGCGATCCTGGCACGGGAGCAGAACTACTGGCCAGCTTCCTGGACGTGCCGGTGCAGGCAGCCAATGGCGAAGAATGGACGGTGGTGACGTTGGAAGAGTCGGTGGTGCTCTACGGACCGGGCGATGTGCTGATCGCCGTAGTCAATCGCACGGCTGGAACGGATGCCGGCGAATATCCGGCTTCCATTGACATGACTGCGTCTCAGGAGCGTTCCTGGGTTGGCTATTACGGTGGCCCGGCGCCCCAGCCGCCTTTCTTGCCGGCACCTGAGTTGTGGGGCTTGATTGACGACTTTGGCCTGCCGGGGAACTGGACCGTGCGCGGTTACGGAGTGGAGGGCATTGTTGGTGGTGACATCCCCTGGCTCTTCACTACCCCGGTTTCCGGCACCATTGCCCCCATTGATGAAGGGGTCAACACGGGCGAAGTCGTGGTGACTTTCGACGCTTACGCGGTGAGTGCTCTGGGTACCTATACCGGAACGTTGCACCTGAATACCAATGATCCGGAACAGCTGGTCGTTGACATCCCGGTTCAACTCACCGTTGTGGCGAACGCGAACGCTGGCGAGCTGGAAGGCACGGTGACCTCCGATCGTCCTGGTGGACCTCTGGCCGATTCGGTTGTCTTCCTGGAGGCCGGCGATGGCTTCACGCAGACCCTGACGGCGGATGAGGCCGGGTACTATCATACCTACATCCATCCGGATCATCTGGGCGTATTCACCGTCACCGTCGCCAATGAGGCAGGCTACATTGCCGATACGCAGGTGCTCACGCTCGCGGCGGGGCTGACCCAACATGATGTCATGCTGTACTTCAACGGGCCGGAGATGGTGATTGCTCCGGAATCCATTGAATCCAGCGTGATCTGGGGTGATATCACTGAGGAGCCCATTGACATCAGCAACATCGGCAAGCAGCCACTGCGCTACGATGCCTACTTCTCGTTGGTTGCTTACTTTGAGGACTTTGAAGCCAGCGACGGCGGTTACACGGTAGAAGGTGAAAACGCTACCTGGGAGTGGGGTGTGCCCACCAGTGGACCGGATGTGGCCTGGAGTGGCTCCAATGTCTGGGCCACCAATCTCAGCGGGCCTTATAACAACGATGAGGTCTCCTGCCTGGTCTCGCCGCCCATTGATCTCAGCGCCTACCAGGGCTATGACCTGCTGCTGGACTGGTACGAATACGCCGACGTCGAATATGAGTGGGACTACTGGTACACCGAAATCAGCGCTGATGGCGGTGCCAGCTGGCAACTGATCAATGGGGAATGGACCGGTTCGACTGGCGCATGGATGCCGGCCCCGCTTATGGATTCGCCTTACTACCTGGGTTCTGCTTATGCCGTGTCGGATTTCCGCATCCGCTTCTGCCTGGTGTCTGACCTTAGCGTCACCCGCGATGGTTACTACGTGGATGATGTGCGGATCTGGGCGCCGGCCTCCTGGGGAGAACTCTCCAAAGATTCGGGTGAGGTTGTGGTAGACGCGAGTGACACCGTTACCCTGACTATGGATTCGACGGTGCTCGACCGTCCGGGAACTTACCTGGGTACCGTCGCTGTAACCGGTAATGATCCCTTCAATGCTAAGGTTTTCGTTCCGGTTACCTTTGAAGTTCAGAATCATCCACTGCAGGGTTACCTCTACGGCCAGGTCATGGGCAACCGCACGCTGGGCGGCGAAAATGGCCCGATTGAAGGGGCGATCGTGTATGTACATAACATGGCGGGAGCTGAGTTCTACGCCCAGACCGGTGCCGATGGGACCTTCGACCTGTACATCCATCCGGATTTCCTGGATGGTTCGCTCTACTTCATGGAGGTTTACAAGCCCGGCTATCTGCCTTACATCGAGGTCTTCCCCATTCCTTACAGCTCCCAGATCTACCGGCAGGTGACGATCCGTCTGGCGGCGTCGCTGCTCACGGTGAATCCGGAAAGCATTGCGGAAACCCTCGCCTGGGGCGAGAATATGACGGTTCCTCTGCAGGTCAGTAACCCCAACCCGGCCACCTTGCCGCTCTCGGCTAAACTGATTGAAGTGGGCTCGGTCTTTGAGCCGCTGTACCCGACCACGGTCTCCATCAACCTGCCGACGGTGATCCAGAAAGTTGCGCCTGCGGGTTCGGGTGCGGTGCTGGATAGCCCGACGCGCGGCTCCATGACGGCCCGCACGCAGGATGTGCGCCTCAACGCTCTGGCTCTGGGCAAGCTCAAGGTGCTCATCTTCAGCGTGGATGCGGCCGAGGACCCCGCCTATGTGGCCTGGCTCTACAACTCCCTTGCCGCCTATCCCGATGTGGAAGTGGATGTGATGGAAGCCACGCCCTCGGTCACGGTTGAAGAACTGGCGCCTTACAATGTCGTCATCTTCGGAAGCCGCTACTCCAGCACGGCGATGGATCCGGATATCCTGGGCAACACCTTTGCCGACTATGTGGACCAGGGCGGTAAGGTCATCATGATCCAGAACGCCTTCTACGCCGCATCCTCGGATGGCATTTGGTGGAAGCTAGGTGGTCGCTTCGAGGAAGAATACGCGCCGGTTGAGTACGGCGGGCTGGTGCGCTACTTAGGCACCGAAATGCTCGAAGTCTACAACCCCAGCCACCCGATCATGGCGGGATGGAACCCGGAGGAGAACTTCGTCTTCGACTACTTCCGCTCCTACAGCGACCTGGTGGTCCGTCCGGGGGCTGAAGTGGTGGCTTACTGGAACACCGGCAACTACTACATCGTGGCGAACCCCTACGCTGTCGTGTTCAACCAGGTGCTCACTTACGATCCCGCCTGGGAAGGCGATGTGCCGATGCTGCTGCACAACGCCGTGGTCTACCTGGCTGCGGGTGATGCGCCCTGGCTCCGTGTGGCTGATACGGAGTTCGCTCTGGCTATCGGCGCTTCGAAGCAGACCCAGGTCAACCTGGATGCCAGCGTTGTGGATCAACCGGGCACTTACCGCACCTGGCTGTGGTTCATCAACGATGATCCGATGCAGCAGGGTGCTTACGTCCCGGCGGCCATGATGGTGGAGCCCGATGCCACCATGATGAATGTTTCCGGCCAGGTTACCTCCAACCGTACCAGCGAACCCGTCAAGGGAGCTCTGGTTACTCTGACGCCCACGGCGGGCGGCGATCCCTTCACCTTCAAGACCGATGAACAGGGACGCTTCACCCTGTGGCTGACCCAGGATAAGGCCGGCAGCTATGAGCTGAGCATCGTCCGGGATGGTTACCTGCCTTACACCGAGACGCTGTCCCTGGCTGCTGGCGCTCGTGTGTTGCGCAACGTGGTCCTGACCCTGGATGCGGCCTGGATCAATGCCACGGCAGAGGAGCTCCAGGTAAAACTGGGCTTCACGCGCGAGGCAACCCGCACCATCACTATCGAGAACTGGGGCGTGCGCGATCTGGAGTTCCGCTTCTCCGAGTTGCCCGCGGATGTCCCGCCGCCGACGGCCAATGGCCTGGCTCCGGTGGTAGTGGATACGGCGCCGCTCAAGGTTGACCCGGCCGTCCTGGCCGACCTGAAGGATGGTACGGCTAGCTTCTGGGTGCGCCTGCGCCAGAACGCCAACCTGGCTGACGTGCCCACCTACCTGGATCGGGTGACGCGCGCCACCTACGTCTACAACTCCCTCAAGGCTGTGGCGGAAAGCTCGCAAGCCAACGTCCTGGCCTACGCCAGAAGCCGCGGCTTGCAGTACAAGTCCTTCTGGATTGTCAACAGCGTCCTGGTTGAGGGAGCAACAGCCGCCGACCTGGAGGCCTTCAAGGCCATGCCGGAGGTGGTGGAAATCAAAGGCCGCTTCAGCGCGCAGCTCCACGCCGATGGCCTGGTGGCCAACTTCGGCCTGATTAACTCGGTCGAGCTGATCGAGCGCGCGGCTCAGGCTGGTCCGCAGTGGAGTGGCACCGCCTGGGGCCTGATCTTCACTGGTGCGGATAAAGTCTGGTCGGAGTTCGGTGTGACCGGCGTCGGCGTGACCGTGGCGAACATTGACACGGGCGTACAATGGGACCATCCCGCCCTCATCGAGCAGTACCGCGGCTGGGACGGTAGTGCCGCTGAGCACAACTACAACTGGTACGCGCCGACCAACGCCGCCAAAAACGCCTGCTCGGGCGCGGATTCGGCGCCGTGCGACTGGGCCGGACATGGCAGCCACACCATGGGCACCATGGTAGGCGACGATCACGTCTCCGGCGATGCAGGCCATCGCACCGGTATGGCGCCGGGCGCGAAGTGGGTCGCCTGCATGGGCTGCGACACGCCGCCCAATAACTGCTCCGATGAGGCCCTGACCGCCTGCGCGGAGTGGATGGTAGCGCCGACGGATCTCAACGGCAACAACCCCGATCCGACCAAGGCGCCGGACATCATCAACAACTCCTGGGGTGGTGGTGGTGGTGACTTCTGGTATCAGGAGTATGTGGAAGCCTGGGTTGCGGCGGGTATGTTCCCGGCCTTCTCGGCGGGCAACAACGGCCCCGGATGCCGCACCACCGGTTCGCCGGGTGATTACGCGGTCTCCTTCGCTTCGGGCGCCGTGGATAGCTCCGGCATGATTGCCGACTTCTCCAGCCGCGGTCCGGGTCAGGCCGACGCGGATCTGAAGCCGGACATCGCTGCACCGGGTGTCTCGGTTTGCTCGACGGTACCGACCAACAGCTACACCTGCGGCTATAGCGGCACCTCAATGGCTTCGCCGCACACCGCCGGGGCGGTCGCGCTCCTCTGGTCCGCTGCGCCCACGCTCAAGGGCGACATCGCCACTACGCGCGATCTGCTGATCCAGAACGCCAACCCCAACGTGCCGGATGAAGGGAACTGCGACAAGCCCGCGGGTACGCCGGGCATTGTCCCGAACTACACCTATGGCTATGGCTATCTGGATGCCCTGGCCGCGGTGCGGGCGGCGATGTACTACCTCGACGTGCCCTGGCTCACCGTCACCCCGGTTACCGGTACTGTTCCGGTGCTCGGAACGCTCACGGTGGACGTTGGCTTTAACGGCGCGGATCTCGAACCGGGCGTGTACACGGCAACCCTGGTATTGGGGCACAACGACCCCATCCAGAAGCCGATTGTCCTGCCTGTGGAGATGATTATCTCGGAAATCCGCAACGTCTATCTGCCGATGACCGTGCGGAACTGGTAAACCCTTAGATGCAAAGGCCGGCAGGCTTCAGGTCTGCCGGCCTTTTTCCTGTACCCGTAACTACTACCCTGTGGAGGGGGGCGGTTGAGACCGCGCCTGCAGGACGCTCCGCGCCGGACGATCGGCTGCGCCGTCCGGATGTGAAGTCTGGGCTACGCGGGCCACGCCCTCTGAACGGATTTATGGATTGCGCCGACCATGTCGGCACTTGTCATTGCCAGGGCCAGTAGTGCTATGTTAGGCTAAATTTTGCTGTTTTCAACGCGAATAGTTCTGGATACTTATAGGCGCTGACTGTAGCCCTCACCACGCCCCCAACCCCCCTCTCCTCTCCTCATTTGGGGTGAGGTGAGGGGGACTTTGCTCCTTCACAAGAACGAACGGGACCGCTTTTAAAATGTAAGATTCAGTTTAACAACTATCAGTTCGCTGAAATTTATTTTGCAAAAGCGAATTTTGTACTATATATGGGGATACAATAAGCTTTAAATCCTATATATGGATACAGCACCCTGGTTGAAATTGAGGTGTGCAATACAAATTTCAGTTCTGGTAAATCTTTCCACCCAAGCAACGAAAAACGTTAAAAAATGTGCCCTGTGCCCTATATTCAGAACTCGCTTTAATTTAAATGAACGAACAGTAACAAAGCAGTGGTTATCTGCACCCTCGTTTGTTCTTCGTTCCTGTCCGTAGCGGACCCTGGCTTGTAGCCCGGTGGTTTGCTGCTACACTTTCGCTAAAGCTGTTACTGAGGAGGTTGGAATGTTTCGTTCTGGCATACGCTGGTTGGTTATTATCACCCTGATTATGGGGTTGCTGGTTCCCCTCGCTCCCCCGGATGTTCGGGCAGCGGCGAACCCTGCGCTGTTGCGCTTGCGCAGTGGCGCTTTCGATCCTCTGAGCGGCGAACCCGCTATCCCCGGTACTTACCGGGCTACTCTTCAGGAAGACTGGCCGGGATTGCGCCTGGTGCAGTTTACCGGCCCTATCCGCCAGGCCTGGGTTGAGGCGTTGGAGCGCAGCGGGGCGCACATCGTAACCTATCTGCCGGATTATGCCTACCTGGTCTGGAGCGATACGCGCGCCCTCCAGGGTGTTCAGGCTCTGGCGCCTGTGCGCTGGAGCGGCCCATATCATCCCTATTACGCTTTGCATCCCGATTTGCGCCTGGTTACCGCGTCCGAGGTGGATGTACTGGTGCAACTCTACGCCGGGCCTTTGGCGCGCGAAGTCCAACAGGCGATCCTGACGCGGGCCAGCGCCGTGACCCGCCAGCCGCGCTCCAGCCTGGCTTATATCAACCTGGGGGTTCGGTTGGCGGCCAGGGATTTGCCCTGGCTGGTGGCCCTGCCGGGGGTGGTGAATGTGGAACCCCGTCCGCAGTATCACAAGCTGGATGAGGTGCAAAACCAGATCATGGCGGGAGCCTTGAATACCGACGGGACCCAGCCTGATGGACCGGGGTATCTCACCTGGCTACTGAATCTGGGATTCCCTACCGATCCGACAGCTTACCCTATCGTGGACGTGACCGATGACGGCATTGATAACGGGACGAACACGCCCCTTCACGCCGATTTTTATGTCTTTGGGAGCAAAACCAACCCCGATCGCCTGGTGTACAACGCCAACTGGACCTCGGATGCCAGTGCGGATGGGCGCGCGGGCCATGGCAATATTAACGCCTCGATTGTCGGCGGGTATAACGCGCAGACCGGCACGGCTTACGAGGATAGCAACGGCTATAACTATGGCCTGGGGGTCAATCCTTTTGGACGGCTCGCCGGCTCCAAGGTGTTTAACAATGCCGGCTATTGGGACCTGCCCAACGACGATTACGCCGCCCTCATCAGCCAGGGCTACGCCCAGGGGATGCGCATCAGCTCCAATTCCTGGGGCGCGGATACCGGAGGAACTTACACGACCGACGATCAGACTTACGATGCGCTGGTCCGCGACGCGCAAAGCAGCACCTCCGGCAATCAGGAGGTCATTGTGGTCTTCGCTGCCGGGAATGCCGGTTCCGCCAGCAATACCGTGGGATCGCCGGGCGTGGCCAAAAACGTGATCACCGTCGGTGCGGCGGAAAATGTGCGCCCGACCTGGACCGATGGCTGCGGCATCGGCCCCAGCGGCGCGGATAACGCCATGGACATCATCAGCTTCTCCAGCCGTGGGCCAACCGATGACCTGCGCGTTAAGCCGGACCTGGTGGCTCCTGGCACCCACATCCAGGGCGCCGCATCCCAGGCGAGCGGCTATGATGGCAGCGGTGTGTGCGATCCCTATCAGCCTTCGGGACAGACGCTCTACGCGGCCTCATCGGGCACCAGTCACTCCACCCCGGCTGTGGCCGGCGCGGCTTCGCTGGTATACCGCTATTACCAGGACCATTTCGGTGGAACTCCACCCAGCCCGGCGATGGTCAAAGCCTATCTGCTGAACAGCACGCGCTATCTCACCGGTGTAAGCGCAAATGACACCCTGCCTTCCAACAACCAGGGCCTGGGCGAAATTGACCTGGGCCGGGCTTTTGATGCAACGCCGCGCCTGCTGGTAGATCAGAGCGTGCGCTTCGACGACAGCGGCCAGACGTTTGAACTGCAAGGAGCTATCGCGGATGCCTCCCAGCCTTTCCGCATCACCCTGGCCTGGACGGATGCGCCAGGGCCAACCGTAGGCGCGGCCTACGTCAACAACCTCGATCTGGAGCTGGACCTGAACGGCGTGCTCTATCGGGGCAATGGCTTCTCCGGTGCCACCACGGTTCCAGGCGGCAGCGCCGATGCGCGCAACAACGTGGAAAGCATCTTCCTCCCGGCGGGAACGATCGGCGCGTTTACCGTGCGGGTACGCGCCACCAACATCGCCGGGGATGGCGTCCCTGGGGTGGGCGACACGACCGATCAGGATTTTGCCCTGGTCATCTACAACGGTACTCAACAGGACCTGGGGACGTTGACCGGGATCGTGCGCGCAGCCGACACAGCCCAGCCCCTCGCCGGGGCCCGGATTCAGGCCACCCTCAGCCCCACCCAAACCTTCCAGGTGTTCACGGATGCGCAGGGCCGCTATACCCTACGCGCTTTTGCCGGGACGTACAGTGTCACCGCGTCCCGCTATGGCTATCTGCCTGTCACAGTCCCTGGTGTGACCCTTAGCGCAAATGTGACGAACACCCTCGACCTGGAGCTTTCCCCTGCGCCGACCTACACCGTCAGCGGTGTGGTGCGCGATGCCGCGACCGGCTGGCCGCTCTATGCCGCCATCGCCATCAGTGGCGAGGGCTATCCCGGCGCTACGGTCTGGACCAATCCGGAGAGCGGCGCTTACACCGTGGACCTGGTGGCCGGCCAGAGCTACACCTTTGACGTTTCGGCCTGGGTCCAGGGCTACCAGCCGACATCCCGGTCCTTCACCCTCACCGAACCGCGCACCGAGGATGTGGATCTCTCCGCCGATCTCACGAGCTGCACGGCGCCGGGCTACACGCTGAGCGGGGGCCTGCGCGAGACGTTTGACGGCGTCGCTGTCCCTGGCCTACCCGTTACCTGGGCCACGGAAGCTGTCAGCGGTGCTTACGTCTGGCAGACCAGCGCCGCGACTGTACATCCTTCTGGGGGGCAGGCACACAGTGCGCCCAATCTGGTGTACTACCCCTCCTACTCCGCCAGTTCGGGATCGAGCGCCCGCTTGTACACCACCCAGGGCCTTACCCTGAACCCCGGCGCTAGCCTGACTTTCTGGATGTATCACGATACCGGCTACAGCACCTACCCCGACCGGGTTCAGGCCCAGGTCTCAGTCAATGGCGGCGACTGGACTAACGTGGGAGGTGCAATCAACCGCTACGATGGCAGCACGGGCTGGAAGCAGCACACCGTCGGCCTGGACGCTTACGCCGGTCAGAGCAACGTCCGGGTGGCCCTGCTGGCCATCAGCGGCTACGGCAACGACTTGCATGTGGATGATGTCCAGATCGGAAGTCCGACCTGCCAGGTCCAGGCCGGCGGTCTGTTGGTGGGGACGGTGGCCGATGCGAACACCGGCGCTGCCCTCAATGGCGCAACGCTCACGGCGGCGGGGCGCACCACGAGCAGCGCCGCCACGCCTCTGGATGCGGCGCTCCCCGATGGCTTCTACACCCTTTTCCTGCCCACCGGTCCCCAAACGGTCACCGTCAACCTGGATAGCTATGCCCCTGCCGTGTTGACCCTGGCGCCACTCCCCGGCGCTGCGCTATGGCAGGATGTGGACCTGGCCGCGGGCTGGCCTCAGGCGGCCCCGACCCGCCTCACGTCGCAGCAGGAGCTGGGTACGCAGCGCGTCCTCACCCTGACCCTGAGCAATCCGGGCGGGGCGCCCTACACCTTCGCCTTGCGCAGCGCCGATCCCAGCTATCAGCCCCTGGCCAGCGGCGGCCCCGATCCCTTTGGCTATACCTTTGTGGATAGCCGCGAACCCAATGGCCCTCTCTTTGAATGGCTGGACGTGACGGATGGGACGCCGTTGAACCTCAGCGATGATGGCGAAGCGACCATCACCCTCCCGTTTGCCCTCACCTTCTACGGCCAGAGTTCGGACACCCTGCGCGTGGGCAACAATGGCGCGGTGCTCTTCAACGCCAGCAGTGGCGATGTTGCGGCCTCCAATAGCGACCTGGGCAGCGCTTCGACGAATTACCTCATCGCGCCGTTCTGGGATGACCTGGATGAAACCGCCGGCAATGTGTACTGGAAAGTGCTGGGAGAAGCCCCCTACCGGCGCGCGGTGATCGCCTGGGTGGATCGTCCGCATTACCCCAACACCGGCGCGGCAACCCTGGAGCTGGTGCTCTACGAGGGACAGGGCAGTTTCAAAGTCCAGTACCTGGACGTGGACTTCGGCAATGCGGCTTTCGATCGCGGGGCGGGCGCAACGGTGGGCATCCGTGGCAGTGGCAGCACCTACCTCCAGTACGCTTACAACACCCCCACCCTGGATAATGCTCTGGCTATTTGTTTTGTGGCGCCGGGCGAAACGGACTGCGACCCGGAAGCGGACTGGTTGAGCTTCACACCTGAAAGCGGCACGGTTCCCGCCGGTGAGTCTCAGGTGGTCCAGGTGAGCTTCAATGCCCTGAGCGCCTCCGTCCCCGATCCGGGCTCTTACCGCGCTACCCTGCGCGTGCTCACCGATAGCCCCTATCCCGATCTCCAGATTCCGGTGACCATGACCGTCACGGCGCCGACGGACTGGGGTGCGCTGACAGGCACAGTGCTGAGCGACCGCCCCGGCGGCCCCCTGGCTGCGGCTGACGTGCGTGCCTTCAGCGACACCACCCTGGTTCGCGCTACCCAGAGCGACGCCGCCGGACACTACACCCTGCCCTTGCCCGCCGGGGAGTTTCAGGTGCGTTTTAGCGCGCCGGGATACATCACCCAGGTGCTGACGGTCACGGTGACGAGCGCCGTGACGACGACTCTGGACGCGCTGCTTCAGCGCGACGCCCCCGGCCTGGCTTACGCCCCGCCGGCCTTAAGCTCCGTTCAGCTCCGCGACACCCGCATCACCGCCACCCTGACCCTGACCAACACCGGCCTGCAGCCCCTGACCTACCGCATCCTGGAGCTGGACCTGCCGACTCAGCAGCGCACGCGCGACGCGCTCCCTCTACTCACGGATACCGGCGCGCTGCGTGTGGACCACGCCCTGGAGGCGCGTCTGGCTCAGGGTGAGCGGGCCGATCTGTGGGTGCGGCTGCGCTCCCGCCCGGATTTACGGGCTGTGAGCGGGACGAAGGCCGAACGCGGGGCCCAGGTCTATGCCGCTCTGCGCGCAACCGCCGATCGCACGCAGACGGGCGTGATGGCGCTGTTGGATAAGCGCGGACTGGCTTACGAGCGCTTCTGGATTGTAAATGCGCTGTTGGTTCACAACGCCAGCCTGGAGGACCTGCGCGCGCTGCAGGCTCTGCCGGAGGTGCGCGAAATCACGGCCCGCTTTGCGGCGACCCTGCAAACCGGCGGCGGGACGCTTCCCAACAGCGTCGCGCTCCTGGATCAGGTTCTGGCCGCCTATCCCGCTGCGACTGTCGCATGGGGCCTGAACTTCACCGGCGCCACACAGGTGTGGGAGCAGTACGGCATCCGCGGCGAGGGAATTGTGGTGGCGAACATAGACACCGGCGTGCAGTGGGATCATCCCGCGCTCCAGCCGCAATACCGCGGCTGGAATGGGAGCAGCGCCGATCATGATTACGCCTGGTACGCGCCCACCATCACCGCGACAACGGCCTGTGCCGGCGCGGCCCTGGCGCCCTGCGACTGGAACAATCACGGCACGCACACCATGGGCACCATGGTTGGCGACACGCGCGGTGGCACGACGGGCACCATCACCGGCATGGCGCCGCGCGCCACCTGGATGGCGTGCATGGGCTGCGACACGCCACCGAATGCTTGTTCAGATGAAGCGCTCACGGTCTGCGCGCAGTGGTTCCTGGCCCCCACCGATCTCAACGGCAACAATCCCGACCCGGCGCGTGCGCCGCACATCATCAACAACTCCTGGGGCGATACGGGCGGCAATCCCTGGTACGAGGCCTACGTGGAAGCGTGGGTGGCAGCGGGCATTTTCCCCGCCTTCTCGGCGGGCAACAGCGGTTCGGGGTGTTCGACGACGGGATCGCCGGGGGACTACGCTCTGGCGTTTGCCTCGGCGGCTGTGGATAGCGCCGGAACGGTGGCCAGCTTCTCCAGCCGCGGGCCGGGGCTGATCCCCGGCGTGAGTATGAAGCCGGACCTGGCGGCGCCAGGGGTGTCGGTCTACTCGACGATTCGGGGCAGCGGTTACGGCACGATGTCGGGCACTTCGATGGCCTCGCCACACACGGCTGGCGCGGTCGCCCTCATCTGGTCGGCCAATCCGGGCCTGCGTGGACAGGTGCTCGAAACCTTCGATCTGCTGCGTCAGACGGCGCAGGTGACGGGCTCCGAGGGCAATTGCGGCAAGCCGGCGGGGACCGTCGGCCCGGTGCCGAATTACACTTACGGCTACGGTTATCTGGATGCCCTGGCCGCAGTCGAGGCGGCGCTGCAACAGCTCGATGTGCCCTGGCTCACGGTTGAAGCGCCGGAAGGAACCCTGGCGTCGGGGCAAAGCCGCACGCTGGCCGTGGTCTTCGACGCGACCGGGCTGGAGCCGGCGACGTACAGCGCTACGCTGCGCCTGCAGCACAACGATCCGCTGCAGGGGGAGGTGAATATTCCGGTGACGTTGCGCGTGCTGGATGCCCAGCCCTCCCTTATCCTGAACAAACAGGCCTCGGCGCTCACAGTCGAAGCCGGGCAACGCGTGACCTACACCCTCATGGTGACGAACACCGGTGGCGCCGCGACCAACCTGCGCTTGAGCGACCCCTTGCCGGAGGGTACGACCTTCGCCTGGGCCGACCAGGGCGGGTCGCTGGTAGGGGACGCGGTGGAATGGACAGCGGCGGCGCTGCCCTCCCAGGCCACGCTCCAGGCGCGCTTTGCTGTCACGGTGAGCTGTGTGCCCAGCGGGACCCTCATCATCAACCCAGGCTTCAGGGTGAGTGCCGACGAGCTTGCCGGGCCTTTGACCAGCGCCCCATTCACGCTGACCGTGCGCCTGACCCCGCCGCAGGCCGATTTCCAGGTGGTGCAACCGCTGCTGCGCGCCTGGCCGGGTACGTTCGTCAATCAGAGCAGCGGGGCAGCGCAGTACCGCTGGGACTTTGGCGATGGGCAGACTTCGACCGCGGTCAACCCCACTCACACCTACGCTCAGAGCGGAAACTATACCGTTGAGCTGACGGCTTACCATGCTTGCCCGGATGTGCTGGCTACGGTAACCCGAACGGTGACGGTGCACGAGTACGCTCTGGCCCTGACGGCGCTGACGCCGACGCAAAGCGCCGATCCGGGGGCGGAGCTGGCGCTCTCCTGGCAGGTCACCAACACCGGGACTCTGCCGGCGACTCTGGCTTTGTCCTGGAATGGTCCGGCCTGGGGCACGCTGACGCCATCCAGCGTGGCCCTGGCGCCAGGGGCGAGTGCGCCGGTGACGTTGTCTTTGACCGTGCCGGCTTTTACCGCGCCGGGGGCGTATGGCTTTGCCGTGACGGCGCGTGTGACGGAGGATCCGCGCACGCCGGCGGCCCAGGCCACGGCTTCGGCTCTGGTGACGGTCAATCCGGTCTATGGCCTGGAGCTGACGCCCCAGGCCCTCGTCGGCGCGGCTCTGACGGGGGACAGCGTCAGCTATCGGCTGTACCTGACCCATACGAGCAACCTCACCGCTACCTGGACGCCGGTGGTGCTGGCCGGAAGCTGGCCGGTAACCTTCGCGCCGGGCGCCCCCTACACTCTGGCGCCGGGTGAAAGCCGGGAGGTCGAGGTGCAGGTAGGCGTGCCGGAGGACGCGCCGGCTGGATCGCAGGAGGTGACGCGCCTGGGGTGGGAGGGGCCGGACGTCGGGCCCAGCGTGACCCTGACAACGACGGCCCTGTGCCGGCCTTTGAGCTGGCTGGACTTCACCTGGACGCCCGCCCAGCCGCATCCAGGGCAGACGGTGACCCTGACGGCGCAGGCGCAGGGATCGCAGCCCATTGACTACACCTGGTTCTTCGATGATGGGACGGATGCTACAGGGGTATGGACTACTTATCGTCCGGGTTTTGTGGCCTCTACGTGGATCGCCCTGACAGCGTATAATCCCTGCAGTTCCCTGAAGGTGGAGCGGGAGATGGTTCTGGCGCTGCGGCGTCTGTACCTGCCGCTGGTGGTAGCGGGTCAGCGCTGACCGGTGTGCCTGGTCTGAATTGAAAGGGACGATAGGCCGCTATCGTCCCTTTTTGGGCTGGGCCAGCCGGCCTGAGGTGGCCCTGTGCTGTATAATAGGCCTGCCCGGTCAAGGCCCGTGGGCTTGAATTCGTGGGCATGAGGATGGGGATGCGTTTGCTGCGCTGGCTTGGTGTGGTAGTGCTATGGCTGGGGATGATGGGAGCGCCCTTGCCCGTGCGGGCCGATCCTGGGGCGCCTCCTATCCCTGTGACGGGACGCATGAGGGTAGCGCCGTGCTATCATACCCTGGAGGGTCTTTACGCCGAGGCAAAGGCCCTGGTTGAGGCGCATCCCGATCTGACTGCTTTATACGCCATTGGGACCAGTTACGAAGGACGTCCGCTGCTCGTGCTCGACCTGACCCAGCGCCGCACGCTTTCCCCCAAGCCGTTTCTCTTTGTGGTAGCCAACGCGCACGGGCGGGAGCTGATCACGTCCGAAGTGGCGCTGGCCCTGGCCCGTACCTTGCTGGAGGCTTACGGCACGGATGCCGATGCCACCTGGATCCTGGATGAACAGCATGTGTTTATCCTGCTCAGCCTCAATCCCGATGGGCATGTGGCCAATGAAACCGGAACGCTCTGGCCGAACTGGCGCAAAAATCGTAACGCTACAACCGGGTGTTCCGGCACCTACGGCGTGGATTTGAACCGCAATTTTTCCTGGGGCTGGGAGTATCTTTCTGGGGCGAGCGCTGCGTCCTGCAGCACGTTCTACCGGGGGCCGGAGCCGTTTTCGGAGCCCGAAACCCAGGCGCTGCGCGATTATTTCAGCGGTCTGTTGGGGGCGCAGGGGGTTGTGACGGCTACTGCGGGAGCGAGTCTCTACATCAGCCTGCATGCTTATGGCAACGGGGTGCTATGGCCCTGGGCTTATACCGGACGGGCCGCGCCGGATGGGAGGGCGCTGAGTAGCCTGGGTTATCGTCTGGCGCGCGAAATGGGCTACTGGGGCGGTCAGGCGGCGAATTCCCTCTACCTCATGTCCGGCGCGGATATTGACTGGGTGTACGGCACCTGGGGCCTGCCCGCTTACACCTTTGAAATCGGCAGTGGGGCTTACGGCTTTTTCCCGCCCTGTACGGTTTATGATAAAATTGTGGACTCGGCGGTGAAGGGACTCTGGCTGGCAGCGCGCCTGGCGCGCGCGCCTTATGCCCTGGCCCAGGGGCCGGAGGTCACCGCGCTGGCTTTGGTGGAGCAGGGGCATAAAGTTGTGCTGGAAGCCACCCTGGATGAGCGTCCAGCGGGGCAGCAGCGGGTGAGCACGGCGCGCGTTTCTATCGCGGCCCCACCCTGGCAGGAGGGCACGCTGCTTGCCCTGCAGCCCCAGGATGGCCGTTGGGATCAGCCCGTCGAGGGGGCCAGGGTGGAATTGACGCTGGACCTGCCTCCAGGCCGGTACCGGCTTTACG
>DAOTZR010000223.1:0-6743 GCA_034434315.1 Anaerolineae bacterium | reverse complement strand
GGGGAGCTGCGCGCACCCGAAACTGATGGGACCTACATCGGCTACTGGACGCTTATGGCCGACGGGGAACCCATCTTCGGCGGTGGCCTGGTCGTTGCCATCGTCGTCGGTCCCGAAGCCACGCCGACTGAGTCACCTACACCCACACCATAACCTCAGGGCCGCCCATAAGGCGTCCCTTTACCTTGTTACTACACGGACGACATGGAGAACCGGCAAGACCTGTATGAATCACCCGATTACCTCCCCTAACGCCACCTTATCCTGGGCTTTGACCCGCGAACAGCGCCGCAGTTTCTGGCTGAATGTGTTTAATGGCGCGGTGATCCGCCTCGCCGAAGTGTTGATGGACGCCAATCTGGTGTTGACGACGTTTGTCGCCCGTCTGACCGATTCCAACATTCTGTTAGGCTTGATCGGCCCGATGGGCAGCGCAGGCTGGTACCTGCCCCAGCTCTTCATCAGTAGCTGGATGGAAAAGTTACCCCGCAAGATCACCGCTTATCAGGCGGCTCTGAGCATCCGCCTGCTCACCTGGCTGGCCCTGGGCGCCGCACTGTGGTTTTTGCAAAGCCCGGTCGCCCTCCTGATCGCGTTTTACGCAACCTACCTGATTATGAAGCTGGCTTCGGGCCTGGGGGGTGTTGCCTTCATGGACGTGACCGGCAAGACCGTGCCGGCGCGGTTACGGGGACGCCTGTTCGGCCTGCGCACACTGTTCGGCGGCCTGCTGAGCCTGGGCGGAAGCCGCCTGGTTAAAACAGCTTTGCAGAGCCAGCTCCCCTTTCCCCGCAACTACGCGCTGCTTATCTTTGGGGCGATGGTGCTGGGGGGCATCGCCATGGGCGCATTCTCCATCATTCACGAGGAACCTGGTCCAACCCGCAAAGTGCCCGCGCTGCGCCGCCAGTGGTTCCGCGGCCTGCGCGCCCTGCGCCAGGATGCGGCATTCCGGTCCATGATTGCAGGACGTTCACTCCTGTATCTGGGATTTTCGGCGCTGCCTTTCTACACCGTCATGACCCGGCGGCTCTTGCAGGCACCCGAGTACGAAATTGGCAACTATCTCACGCTGCTGACCTTCAGCTCCCTGGCGGTGACTTACCTCTGGGGCTGGGTCGCCGATAAAAAGGGGGCAAGCTGGAGCATGAGCATGGCCGCACTCCTGTGGGCGCTGGTCGCCTGGTACGGCCTGCTCCTGGCCGTCGGCACAGCATGGGGCTGGTGGGCCGGCCTCCCCCTGGCGCCCTATCACCTGGCCTATCCGCTTTTTGTGGTGATAGGGTTGGTGACCCCCCTCGATACCATCGCGGGCTTCACGCTCCTGCTGGATGTGACCCCTCCGGGACGCAGCTCGCTGTATGTGGGTTTTGCCAACACGCTCATCGGCGGGGTGGTGCTGCTCAGCAGCCTGGGCGGCCTGGTGGTGAACCTGATCGGCTTGCCGGGACTGTTTCTCGTCACGTTGCTGGTTAATCTCCTGGCCTGGCATTACTTCCGCCGCATTCACATCATCCGGGACTGATCCCCGGCTATGGTGTATAATCAGGTAGCAGATTGCATTTGAGCTGGGAACAAGAGGATACAGGCATGTTTTACGATCAGGCGATTATCGAAGTTGAAGCCGGGCGCGGCGGCAACGGCGCCGCTACGTTCCGCCGTGAAAAATACGTCCCTTACGGCGGCCCCTCCGGCGGTGATGGGGGCAAGGGTGGGGATGTGGTGCTGGTAGTCAACCATCACCTCAACACCCTGTACCACTTTGCCCATCAACGGCACTTTAAGGCGCAGGATGGGGAGCATGGCCGTAACAAAGACCAGTACGGGGCCAACGGGGAAGATTTGCTCATCCCCGTTCCACCGGGAACCATGGTGTATGATGCCGACACGGGGGAACTGCTGGCGGACCTCACCGCTTACGACGCGCGGTTTGTGGTAGCCCGTGGCGGCAAGGGCGGGCGCGGCAACAAGCATTTCGCGACGGCGACCCGCCGCGCGCCCCGCATCGCCGAAAACGGCGAGCCGGGCGAAAAGCGCCGGATCCGCCTGGAGCTTAAGTTGCTTGCGGATGTGGGTCTCATCGGCAAGCCCAATGCCGGCAAGTCCACGCTCCTGGCGGCCTGTACCGCGGCCCGCCCAGAGATCGGTGATTATCCCTTCACAACCCTGCAGCCCAACCTCGGCGTGTACGCTTTCGACCTGGACACCACCATGGTCCTGGCCGACCTGCCGGGCCTGATTGAGGGCGCAAGTCAGGGTAAAGGGTTGGGACTGGAATTCCTGCGCCACGTCGAGCGCACGCGCGTTTTGCTCCACCTCCTCGATGGCTCAGCCGAGGACCCGGTAGCGGATTTCAAAGCCATCAACGCCGAACTGGAGCAATACACGCCCCTGCTGCTCCAGAAACCCCAACTGGCCGTAGTCAACAAACTGGACCTGCCGGAGGTACGCGAGCGCTTCCCCCACCTCCAACAGGAGCTGGAAGCGCTGGGCTTCGAGGTCTGGGGGATTTCCGGCCTCACCGGCGAAAATGTGCGCGCCTTGATGGGCCGCGCCTATCAACTGGTTCAGGAAGCGCCCGAACCCGTTCTACCCGCAACTATGCCTTCAGCCCCGGCTTTATACACCTTTGAAGAGGATGAGGATACCTTCCACATTGAACAGGAAGGGCCGGGCGTGTGGCGGGTGTCCGGGGGCAAGGTCGAGCGCGCCGCGCGCCGCACACCGTTGCACCTGGATGACGCCCTGCTGCGGCTCCATCGCTACCTCGACCGGCAGGGGGTTTTGCAGGCGCTGCGCGAAGCCGGCGTGGAAGAAGGCGATACGGTTTACATCGGCGACATCGAGCTGGAATGGCGCGATCAGGAATAAGCTAGGAGGAGGAGTAATGGGCGACACAAAGTACATTTTCGTCACCGGCGGCGTGGTCAGTTCCCTGGGAAAGGGCATCATGGCGGCCTCGATCGGGCGCCTGCTCAAGGCGCGCGGGTTCAAGGTCTCGATCCAGAAACTCGACCCCTACCTCAACGTGGATCCGGGCACGATGGCGCCCTATCAGCATGGCGAAGTGTTCGTGACCGAGGATGGGGCCGAAACCGACCTGGACCTGGGCCACTACGAGCGGTTCATTGATGAAAACCTCAGCCGGCTCAACAACGTCACCTCCGGGCAGGTCCTGAACGACGTCATCAGCAAAGAACGCCGCGGCGATTACCTGGGCGGCACAATCCAGGTTGTCCCCCACGTGACCTCCGAAATCAAACGGCGCATTGTGCAGGCCGCGCGGACCCTGCAGGCGGACGTGGCTCTGGTCGAAGTTGGCGGCACGGTTGGCGACATCGAAGGGCAATCCTTCCTGGAAGCGATCCGCCAGATGCGCAAGGATGTGGGGCGGGAGAATGTGCTCTACATTCACGTCACGCTCCTGCCCTACCTGGGGGCCACGCGCGAATTGAAGACCAAGCCCACCCAGCACAGCGTGCGTGAGCTGCGCGGGATGGGCATCAACCCCGACCTGATCGGTTTGCGCTCCGACTACCCGGTAGACGAGGGCATCCGCAGCAAAGTGGCCCAGTTCTGCGATGTGGAACCGCGCGCGGTCATCCCCCTGGTGACGGCCAATTCCATCTACGAAGTGCCCCTGCAACTAGAAGATCTCCACGTAGCTGATTTAATTGTGGATCGCCTGGGATTGGAGGCGCGTACGCCGCAACTCGATGAATGGCGCGAGGCGGTTCAGCGGCTGCATTCCAAAAAACCCACAGTCCGCATCGCCCTGGTGGGCAAATACGTCGAGCTGCACGATGCCTACATCAGCGTGCGCGAGGCGCTGATCCACGCGGGATTGGCCCACAATCACGAAATTGATCTGGATTGGATCCACAGCGAGGACCTGGAACGCGGGCAGGGCTTCGAGCGCCTGGAAAAAGCGGATGGCATCGTCGTCCCCGGCGGCTTTGGGTCGCGCGGCATCGAGGGCAAAATCGCCGCGGCGCGCTATGCCCGCGAAAACCAGGTCCCCTACCTGGGGCTATGCCTGGGGATGCAAATCATGTGCATCGAATTCGCGCGCTTCGTGCTGGGGTCGGATGAGCCCCACAGTACCGAGTTCAAGCCCAACACCCGCTACCCCATCATCTCGTTGATGCCCGATCAGCATGACATTACGGCTCTGGGCGGGACGATGCGCCTGGGGAGCTATCCCTGTGTGCTGCAGCCCGGCACCCGCGCCCAGGAAGCCTATGGCGTCGAGCGGGTGGAAGAGCGCCATCGGCACCGCTTCGAGTTTACCAATGCCTATCGCGACATCCTGAGTAGCGCGGGCATGGTCTTCAGCGGCCTTTCACCCGATGGACGCCTGGTCGAAATTGCTGAACTGCGCGATCATCCCTGGATGGTGGGCACCCAGTTCCACCCGGAATTCAAAAGCCGCCTGAGCCGTCCGCATCCGCTCTTCCGGGAGTTTGTGCGCGCGGCGATCCGCCACAAAAGCGCCAGATAGGCAACCCCAAACCAGCGGCCCCTCCATCCACAGGCGGGGCCGCTGCACTTTTCCGGTCCAGAGTCACGCCACGGTTGGACCATGCGCCGAGGCGTGCCAGACGCATAGGGCGCAGTTACCCCAAAAGACTGAGGCGAATCACCCCCACGGTCAAACTGAGTAGCGTGATGGGAACGCCGGCCTTAAGATAAGCCATGAAAGAAAGTTGAGCCCCGCGCTCGTGCGCAATTTCCGCAACAAGTTGACGCATAAGCCCGCAGTCTGACTACCACGGCCCGTCACCTCTGCACCAGGCGCCACACCGCCAGAAAAACCGCCCTGTTTTTCCCTGCTCCAACCCGAAAACAGCTCCCGCCTGCCCGCGTTGGGCAAGGTCATCTTTATCTGGCAGCCGCAGCCCGACGCAGCGACCTACCGCCTGCGCCTCACCCTGCCCGCGGTGCAACTGTCCCCTACAAGACTGCCGAAACCAACCCGACGTGCTTCCTGGAATCCTTCACAAAGCAAACTTGTGGTACAATTGTTTGTGAGTCAAGGCCCTAAGGTTAGAGACTTTGACTCCAGAAAATTATATGTACGATTCAGGAAATTTATGGGACCAGAGACACACGTTATTGTAGACGATTTAGAAGCCCTGTTGGACGTTTTGCCGCCCGACCTGGGGCAGGTCTTGCGAACCCTGGGCCATCGGGATGATTTACTGGAAGTCATTCTGGACCTGGGCCGGGTGCCCACAGCCCGTTATACCCAAAACGAAGTCATCCTGCGCGAGCAGGAGGTCACCCGCGAAGAGATTGACTATGTCGTCGAGCGCGTAGGGCAATTCGACGCCGATAATCGCGCCGGTATCCCCCGCACCCTGCATCGCATTGCCGCGGTCCGCAATCGCCGGGGCGATGTCGTCGGCCTTACCTGCCGCGTAGGACGCGCCGTATACGGGACCATCGCCATCATCCAGGATCTGGTCACCAGCGGCAAGAGCGTGCTCCTGTTGGGGCGTCCGGCGGTGGGTAAGACTACCATGCTGCGCGAGGCCGCCCGCGTCCTGGCCGAAAATCGGCGCGTGATCATTGTGGACACGTCCAACGAAATCGGTGGCGACGGTGACATTCCCCATCCCGCAATTGGTCGCGCCCGGCGCATGCAGGTCGCCGTGCCCAATCTCCAGCATGAAGTGATGATCGAAGCCGTTGAAAACCACAATCCCGAAGTGATCGTGATTGACGAAATCGGGCGCGCGTTGGAAGCTGAAGCCGCGCGCACCATTGCCGAGCGCGGTGTGCAGCTCATCGCTACCGCGCACGGTAACAGCCTGGAAAACCTGCTGCTTAACCCCACCCTTTCGGACCTGGTCGGCGGCATTGAAAGCGTGACGCTTTCGGACGAGGAGGCCCGGCGTCGAGGCACCCAGAAAACTGTGCTGGAACGGCGTTCTCCGCCTACTTTCGATATCCTGGTGGAAATCCAGGACCGCCAGCGTCTGATCGTCCATCCCGACGTAGCCAGCGCCGTGGACACCCTCCTGCGCGGCGGGCTGCCGCGCACTCAGTTGCGCCAACGCAACGAAGCGGGCGAAATCGAAACCAGCTACATCACCCCGGATGCCAGCCGGCGCGTCTTCAACGGCCACCAGTTTCAGGTGCTCGGCCCCGGAGAAGGTGCGGATAACCGTCCGCCCCGATCCCGTCGGTCTGGCGTCCGCAATGACCAGGAAGAGCCGGCAGAAGCGCTTATCCAGCCACCCAGTTACCTGCCCATCGAACGCACCCAGGAGCGCACACCTCGCGCCTCCAAGACCCTGGCAATCCACCCCTACGGCGTGGCCCGCGACCGCTTGATCGCCGCCCTGGAAAGCGTCAACGCCCCGGCGCGGCTGGTCGAGAGCCTCAGTGAAGCCGACATCCTGCTCACCACCCGCCAGATCTACCGCCGCCGCCCCGGTATCATCCGCGATGCCGAACGCAGCGGCCTGCCGGTGTATGCCCTACGCGCCAATACCATGGCCCAGATCGAGGTCTTTATCGAGGACCTGTTTGACCTGAGCAATACCGAGGACGGAGCCCTGGCGCGCGCCGCCCGTGAGACGGAAGAAGCGATCCGTCGTATTCACAGTGGCGCGGATGAGGTGGAACTCAGTCCGCAAAATGCCTACATCCGCCGGCAGCAACACGAAATGGCCCGGGCCGCCAACCTGGAATCCGAATCTACAGGGCGCGAGCCATATCGGCGCGTTAAAATCTAT
>DAOTZR010000222.1:0-4696 GCA_034434315.1 Anaerolineae bacterium | reverse complement strand
CAGTGGCTTCAGATTACTGAGGCTGCCTATGCCTTGTTCCAAGCTATCGTCTTTGCATCTACCTGACTATGTCCGAACTCACGTCCGAACCCCAGCTACTTGACTTTACATCATTTCCTTTCATAATAAAAGCGATAAGTTTAAGTTTTCAGGAGGCGCGCTGTGGAAGGGCGTGTTTTGCTCATTGAAGATGATCCCGCCAGTGCTGCGATTTTACGCGAGCATCTGGCCGAAGCTCAGATCAAGGTCGAAGAAGCTACCACAGGCCAGGAAGGTATCGAAAAAGCTCTGCGCTTAATTCCGGAAGGCATTGTCATCAGTACCAGCCTGCCCGACATGGCGGGTATTGAGGTGGTTAAACAATTGCGCAGCATGACCCGGACCCGACACATCTTTATGATGATGCTCGCGGATGAAAACATGCACCATGAGCTGCTCAATGGGCTTGAAATCGGTGTGGATGATTTCGTCCCTTCTCCCTTTGACCCCGATGAAGTCACCTTGCGTGTGCGCAACGCTCTGCGCCGGGCGACCAGCTCCAACCGGACAGACCCCGTTACCGGTCTGCCTGCCGGTCCATTGCTGCAAGAACAATTGCGGTATCTGGTGCAAAACGACCCCGAAGGGACCTGGTGTCTGATCCGCTTCCGGGTAGCCCATCTCGATCCTTTCCGTGAGGTATACGGCTTTATGGCAGCCGAGGATATGTTGCGGGGCGTTGCCCGTATTTTCTCAGAAGTGATGGGGCACAATCTGAGCGAAAAGGACTTCCTGGCGTATGGGGGACGGGATGACTTCATCATTATCACCCAGCGCGAACGTTTTGATGCCCTGCGGGACGAAGTCATGCGGCTTTTTTCTGAAGAGGTAGGCTCGCATTACAATTTCATAGATCGCGAACAAGGTTACATTCTCTACGAAGGTCAAAAAGTGCCGCTGGCCGAGCTCCGGGTCCGTATGGTCACGCCCGAAGTTGACGGTCCTTTCTACGATATTCGCTCCCTTACCGAGGCCTTGGGAAATTGAGGCCGGCTTAAGCGGGTCAATGCGCGTCTGACGGGTAGGCGTAAACGGGTAGGCGTAGAGAGGTGCTCACGCCTACCCGCTCACTTTCAGGACAGATCCACACCTTTTGTGTTTTGAACCGGCTGGGCAAGAGTTTTTCCTGCGCCTTTCATCCATGGGGCGCAGGTATTCTATGGCGGATAAGGAGCCATGACCGCGTTAGTTGTCTTGACGGCGGGCTGGGCCCTGGGGAGCGTTCTGGTGCATGCGGCGCTGTTCTCCCCGGTGTGGTTTTTACCTCTGCTTCCTCTATCCCTGGTGGTGGGGTACGGCTGGCGGACGCCGTTGGCGCGTAAAGCGCTGTGGGCTTTGTTGGGGTTGATGCTGGGCGCCGGGCGAATGCTCCTGGCCCAACCCGTCCTGGATGAAAGGCACGTAGCTTTTTATCGGGACCAGGGGCCGGTGGAGCTGGTCGGTGTGGTGGTCAGTGAACCGGACGTGCGCCCTATGACCACTTATGTGCGAGTTCGCGCCGAACAGCTTACCCACCTCGATGGCATGTCACGCCCGGTCCGTGGGCTGGTGTTGGTCCAGTTTCCCCCTTATACGCCGGTGGCCTATGGTGACCGTCTGGCGTTGCGGGACACCCTGGAAGAGCCGCCGGTATTAGGGGATTTTTCTTATCGCGAGTACCTGGCTCGACGTGGAATTTACGTCCAGATGCGCCATCCACAGGTCAACCTGCTGGCCGCCCATCAGGGCAATCGCATCCTGGAGGCTCTCTATCGTTTCAAGGCGCGGGCCTGGCGAACGCTATTGCGTATGCTGCCGGAGCCGCAGGCTTCTTTGCTCGCGGGCATCCTCCTGGGCATCGAAAGTGGCATTCCCAGCAGCCTGCAGGAAGCTTTCGCCGCTACCGGGACGAGTCACATTGTGGCTATTTCGGGTTTTAACATCTCCATCATCGCCGGCGTGTTCGCCGCGCTGGCGCGCCGGGTTGGGCGCGGACGGGGGGAATTCTGGCTGGCTACAGGCGGAGTGCTGCTCTACACCCTTCTCGTGGGCGCTTCAGCCTCGGTTGTGCGCGCCGCTTTGATGGGAAGCATCGTCCTGGCGGCCCGCGCGCTGGATCGTCGTGTCCATGGACCGACATCGCTGGCCACAGCTGCCCTGGTGATGGCCTTGCTGGATGCTTATGTCTGGTGGGATGCCGGGTTTCTGCTCAGCCTGAGCGCAACAGCCGGCCTGCTGCTTTTCACCGATCCGCTGACGCGCCTGTTTTTGCGCACTTTAACGCGCTGGCTGGGACCAACCTGGGGGCAGCGCGCCGTGGGCTGGTTAAGCGACGCGCTGATCGTAACTCTGGCAGCGCAAATTACGACGACTCCCATTATCCTGGCCTTTTTCAAGCGGCTATCCCTCATCACTTTATTGACCAATTTTTTCATCCTGCCGGCCCAGCCCTGGGTTATGCTTCTGGGGGGTGTAGCTCTGCTGGTGGCCCTGGTCTGGTTTCCTTTGGGGCAGGTATTGGGCTGGGGGGCCTGGGTTTTCCTGACTTATACCATTGAGGTGGTGAAAGCGATGGCGCGCCTGCCCTGGGCTTCGATCCCATTCGAGATGGTGAGCGTGCCGGTGGTCTGGGGATATTATGCCTTTCTGGCACTGTTCCTGGCCGGGATGCGGCTGGTTCCTGCACAGCGCTGGCGTTGGGTGGCCCGCGCGCTTCGCTTACCGGCCTGGGCCTGGGTCGGCCTCCTGGCCGGCAGTGTCGTCATGGGCGTGGGGCTTCTGACCCTGCCGGACGGGAAGCTGCATGTGACGATTCTGGATGTTGGCCATGGCGATGCGGTTTTGATTCGGACCCCGGCCGGACGGCAGGTCCTGGTGGACGGCGGCCCGGATCCGACCCGAACCCTGGAGGTTCTGGGACGGGCGCTGCCGTTTTGGGATCGGCATCTGGACGGCGTGATCTTGACTGCGCCGGTAGCTGAACGTATGACGGGCCTGGTTCCGGTTCTGGAACGCTATCGGGTGGATTATGTTTTCACAGCGCCGATGACGGGCACGACGACGCTGGAAGCTGCCTGGCACTCGGCACTGACCACCCGTCCGCCCGATACGGCCGGTGTTTTGTATGCCAGCAGTATCTGGTCCCTGGATGCGTCAACGCAGATCCGTGTGTTCTGGCCGCCGACGGGAACGCCGGGGCCTCTGGTCCTGCAGGTTGATAGCGGGAACGGGCGGGTGTTGTTGGCCGGAGCAGCTACAACGCTGGTGGAACAGGCGCTGGTGGCTACCTGGGGGCCGGGGCTACGCTCGCAGGTGCTGCTGGTGCCCCGCCATGCGGCCCCCAGCGCAGCTATCCCGGATTTCCTGCGCATGGTGGATCCAGAGGTGGTGTGCATTACCCTGGGCGAAGAGGAGGAGCCTGCGCCAGAAGTTCTGGCCCGGCTGGTGGACTGGCCCATTTATCGCACCGATCGCGATGGGGCGATTGAGTTAATCTTTGACGACCGCGGGCTGCGGGTGCACACCCGCTAAACCCGGCGTGTAGATAAGGGGGACAACATGGATGTTTGGGGAGCCATTGAGGCTGGGGGGACAAAATTTGTGTGTGCGGTGGGAACCGGCCCCGATCAGGTGCTGGCCGAAAAACGCATCCCTACCGGGTCGCCTTATGCGACCTTGAGTGAGGTGCTCGCTTTTTTCAACGAGCAGCAGCGCAAGGGGTTGCGGCTGCAGGCTTTGGGGGTCGGCAGCTTTGGCCCCTTGTCCCTGGATCCGCAGGCGCCGGATTACGGGTGTATCGTCAGCACGCCTAAACCAGAATGGTCGGGGGTGAATCTGGTACGTCCCCTGGAGCATAATCTGGGGGTTCCGGTGCGCTTGGAAACCGATGTCAATGCAGCGCTCTGGGGGGAATGGCGCTGGGGGGCGGCTCAGGGGTTGAGTTGTGCCCTGTATCTTACGGTTGGGACGGGGATCGGCGGCGCAGCACTGGTGCAGGGACGCCTTTTGCATGGTGCATGGCATCCGGAAATGGGGCATATCCGCATTCCGCGCGATCCCGATGATGTTTTCCCCGGCGTGTGTCCCTATCACGGGGCTTGTCTGGAGGGGCTGGCTTCCGGTCCGGCGCTGAAAGGGCGCTGGAATGCTGAAGGGGTTGATTTGCCCGCCCATCATCAGGCCTGGGCCCTGGAAGCGCGTTATCTGGCCGTGGCCCTGGTTAATTTCATCGTGATGCTGGCTCCGCAACGCATCATCCTGGGCGGGGGCGTGATGCAGCAGGCACAGTTGTTCCCCTTGATTCGCAAACAGGTGAAAACGTTGTTGGGCGGTTATATGCGCATCCCGGAGTTGCTTCAGACGCAGCTTGAGACGTATATTGTCCCCCCTGCCCTGGGACAGCGGGCCGGATTGTTGGGGGCGTTGGCTTTGGCGATGGAAGCGCATGGAGGAATAGACGCATGACTCTACTGCAAAAAGGTCTTGGTCGCCCAAAGCAAGCCCGGTATTAAGGATTTCATCCATTATGCAATAGAATAGTCTCGCTTTAAAAAGAAAACCATGTTAAAAAATTGTAACTACCTACTACTTGACCACAGGGATTATTGCGGATATAGCCGCTGGAGCCTGGTTCGGGCATCTGCGGTCGTGAAGCGCCAATCCACCGTCGCTCTGACAG
>DAOTZR010000221.1:0-6740 GCA_034434315.1 Anaerolineae bacterium | reverse complement strand
CAAAACCCATGCCTGATACCCCCTCTCCTCTCCCAAAATCGGGAGAGGAGAGGGGGTAAAGGGGGTGAGGTGAGGGCCAAAGCCAGCGCCACCAGGCATCCGGGCCTATTCGCGTTGAAAACAGCAAAATTTAGTTTAACAAGACAGCAGGTAGTTACAAAAATCCACAAAAAAGGCGAGCCTTTCTCGCCTACCAGGTCACAACGCCAGATGTTCCAACAGGGGCGGCAGCAGCCGCTCCCAGGCGTAAGCCTCGGCCAGAACGCGCGCGCGGCGGCCCCATTCAGCGCGCCAGGCGGCATCCTGTGCCAGGCGCACGCAGGCCGCGGCAAACGCCGTAGCCTCCGCCGCCAGCAGCACCGCTTCATCCACCCGCACGAACCCCTCGGCCCCCAGCGGCGTCGCCACAATCGGCTTACCCAGCGCGGCGGCCTCCAGAATCTTCAGGCGCGTCCCTCCGCCCATGCGCAGGGGCACGATCACCGCCGTAGCCGCGCGCAGATACGGGCGCGTATCCGGCACCGGTCCCACCAGCGTCACCCCCGCCTGCCGGCGCAGCACCTCCAGCCGGGGATGTGGCTGGCGTCCCACGATATACGCCTGCGCCGTCGGCAAGGCCTGGCGCACGCGCGGCCACACCTCCGCCGCAAACCACAGCAACCCGTCCACATTTGGGCGAAAATCCAGCGTCCCGGTAAACACAAAGGCCGGCTGGGCCAGCTCCATCCGCTCCCCTTCCGGCTCATACGCCGTCAGGTCAATGCCATTGGGGATGATGAGGGGCCGCGCTGATGGGGCCAGTGCCCGTAGGGCCGCGGCATCCTCAGGCGAAACTGAGGTGAGCAGCGCGGCCTTACGACAAAGCGCCGCCTCGTACCGGCGCAAGCGTGGAATCTGCAAGGCGGAGTAAGCAGCAGCCGGCCAGCGTTCAGGACTGCGCAGGTCCTGGACCAGGGCGCGCTGTTGGAGGCGCGTTTCGCAATTATGAGCGTCGTAATGCAGGCGCGGCCCATGCGGCGGCAGCAGCTCCGCATACGGCCCCATCTCCAACCCTTCCACCACCAGCCAATCCCAGCCCCCGTGTTCCAGCCAGGTACGCAAGGTGCGCGCAAAAGCCGGACTCCACATGCGCCAGGCCAGGTCCGGCCGGCCCGAAGCCAGCAAATGGCGCAAGCGCAGGCTCAGCGGATGCGGCGGACGGGGCAGCACCGCCCCCTGTTCCAGCCAGGACGCCAGAGCCGGAGGCAGCTCCAGGTCCTCCTCCGGCGCGGCAAAGGTCAACAGACTCACCTGATGGACGCGTGCCAGCCCTCGCAGCAGGCCCCAGTTGCGCAGGCTTGCCCCGGAACGCGGCGGATAAGGGACCTGCGGGGTCAGCATGAGCAGGCGCATGGCCACCTCACACCTTCAAATACCACCAGGCCGAAGCGGCCATCAGCCCCGCATGCGCCATCAGCCAGGGGCCACGACTAAGCCATACCGAGGCATCCTTCAGAGCTGGGGCCAGATAAACCATGGCAACCAGTAGAGCCGCCGCCGTCATAGCGCCGACCACAACCCAAAGCAACTTTTCACTGTGATGGCGCCGGGCAGCCCGGAAGGCCAATCCGGCACAAACCTGGCCGGCCAGCGGGGAAAGGACGATCACGAACCAGCCCGACAGTCCCAAAACCAGCGAAGCCGGGAGGGCCAGGGCAAACGCCACCAGACCGGCCCATAGCAGATCGCGGTTATCGGCCTGTTCAAATTTTTTTCGGCGTCCGCGAAAACACTCTGGACAGACATAGCCTACCTGAGTACGTTGGGCGCACTTGGGACAGATGGGCGTGCCACACTGGTAACACCGCAACAGCGTCATGGTTTGTGGATGCCGTGGACAGGCCACAGCCCCATCATCGTCATGCTCCAGGATAGCCTCGTCCAGAATGCCGTTCATGGTTTCCCTCCCGTTTCAGAAAAGTGCGCAGGGCCAGCACTCGATAAAACGCCTCACGCGCCCCCATCCGCCAGAAATACGCCTGGCGCGGGCTGCGCGTCAACTGGACCCGGTCGCCTGGATGCAACAGCACCACCGTTTGACCATCCAACGTCAAGGCCTGGTCCACATCGGGGAGAATCGTGACCTCGATATGGGTATCCGGCCCCAAAACCACAGCGCGATCCGGGGAAAGGTAAGGGGCGACGGGAACCCACAAGAGATTATCCAACCAGGGCGCCAGCACCGGCCCCCCTGCCGCCGAGGCATAAGCCGTCGAGCCGGTTGCCGTAGCCACAATCAGAGCATCGAGCACATGCTCGCCGAAATCCACGCCATCCAGGACCGCGTGCAAGTGAATGGTACGTGCGGTGGGAACAGCGCGCGCCAGCACCGCATCATTCAGCGCATCCCCCTCAAAGACGGGATACCCCTCGCGAAAAAGCACCGCGTGCACCAGGGTCCGCGATTCCACCCATCCCGCGCCGGCCAGGAAGTGCGTGAGTGCCTCTTCCCATTGCTCCGGCCTGATCTCGGTCAAAAATCCAACCCGGCCCAGATGGACGCCTAACACTGGGACGGCATGAGGGGCGGCGGCCTGAACGGCCCGCAACACCGTTCCATCCCCGCCCAGAGTGATCAGCAAATGGCTCTGGGGCAGGTCCGGATGTACCGGCGCCCGCGTTGAGCACTCTTGCCACACCGCGACGCCGCGCCCGGTCAACCAGGCGGCGATGGCCTCGCTCAATTCCTGGGCCTGGGGCAAATGCGGTTTACACAGGATCCCGACGCGCATACTAAGCCTGGGTCAGGCGCACGCGCAAGGCATCCAAAACCCCGGCCAAAGGCAGGGTCTCCTGGGTCGCCTGAGCCAGATCGCGCAGCGTAATCTCCTGCCGCGCCAGCTCATCCTCCCCCAGAATCAGTAGCAGGCGCGCACCGCGCTTATCGGCCTGACGCAACTGCGCCTTGAGGCTACCGCCCATAGCCATCTGCGCCCCCCATCCAGCCTGACGCACCTCCACCAGCAACTGGACGGCGCGCAGCCGGGCCTGCTCCCCCAGGTAGGCGATGTACACCGGCGGCGGCGGTAGCTCTGGCACCGCAATCCCATGCGCCTTGAGCAACAACACCGTGCGTTCCAGGCCTACGGCAAACCCCACACCGGGTTGAGACGGCCCGCCCAACAGCGCCATCAGACCATTGTAGCGCCCGCCGCCACACACGGCGGCCTGCGCGCCGATGCCCTCGGCCCAAACCTCAAAGACCGTGTTGGTGTAGTAGTCCAATCCGCGCACCAGGCGGTGATTGATGGTGTACGGGCGCTTAAGGTGATCCAGATACTGCCGTAAGGTGGCGAAATGCGTCTGACAGTCTGAACACAAGTAATCGGTGATTTTCGGCGCGCTGGCAATCACCGGCTGGCAGGTATCCTGTTTGCAATCCAACACCCGCAGCGGATTCTTATCCAGGCGGCGCCGGCAATCGTCGCAGATGTGCGTCTCATGCGCGCGGTAATGCGCCTTGAGCGCCTCGACATAGCCGGGGCGACAGGCGGGACACCCGGTGGAGTTGAGCTGAAAACTGAGCGCGGTAAAGCCCAGCCCGGCGTAGATATCCCAGGCCAGGAGCATAATCTCCAGGTCCGCCAGGGGATCCGGCGTGCCGAAAATCTCGGCGTTGAACTGGTGGAACTGGCGAAAACGTCCCGCCTGAGGCCGCTCATACCGGAACAGTGGCCCGATCGAGTAGAGCTTGACCGGTTGAGGCAGCACCTGCATACCATTTTCGATATAAGCGCGCACCACCCCGGCGGTAAATTCCGGACGCAGGGTCAGGCTCTCCCCGCCTTTGTCCTTAAAGGTGTACATCTCCTTTTCCACGATGTCCGTCGCATCTCCCACCCCGCGCGCAAAAAGTTCAGTATGCTCAATCAAGGGTGGGTCAAGGCGTTCAAAGCCGTACAGATGAGCGAGGCGTGTCACATGATTCAGCACATGCGTCCAGTAAGCCTGATCTTCAGGCAAAATATCCTGCGTTCCCGTTGGTTTCGTGAATCTGGCCATCCATCCTCCCTGCCCGAAGGCGCCAAACTACCTGGATTATAAGACATCCGCCCAGCTTGACAAGGTAAAGCAGGAGGCGAACCGGGCGTATTTTTGACTAAACATGCTCTCTGGCTATAATATGACTTTGCGGTCACATCGCCACACAGGTATACGGTGAACAGGCATGCCGAAACAAACATTTTTCAACCTCCCTGTGGATAAACAGGCTGTTATTTGCGAGGCGGCGTTGGAGGAATTCGCCGCCTATCCCTTCCGTCATGCCAGCGTCAACCGCATCGTGCGCCGCGCTGGCATTGCCAAGGGTAGTTTCTACCAGTATTTCGAGGACAAGACCGACCTCTTTCGCTACCTGCTACAGAAGGCCGGCGAGGTCAAAAGGCAGTATCTGGCGCCAGTCCTGGAGCAGGCTGACCAGCGCGATTTCTTCACCCTGCTTCGCGCCCTCTACCTGGGTGGTCTGCAGATGGCGGTTGAGCATCCGCACTATGCTGCCCTGGGCAAGCGCCTGATTGAGGATCGCGTGCTTTACGCCCAAATCTGGGCCGAAAGCGCTCCGGCAGCGCAGGATTTCTTCCGCCCTTTCATCGAACGGGCCATAGCCAGGGGGGAAATCCGGGCGGATCTCGATCCGGCCCTGGTCTCCTGGCTGGTGACCACCCTGAGCGGCCAGATTAACGAATATTACCTGGAGCACGTGGCGCCGCATTACGATCACCACATGATGGAAACCGTGGAGCAGTTCATCGCTTTTCTCCAGCATGGACTGCAAGAGCGTTCATGATTTCTTTTCAAGGAGTGTGCTATGAGCATCATTGAAACTCACCATCTGACCAAGTACTATGGCAAATCACGCGGGATTGTGGATGTCTCGATCAGCGTCGAAGAAGGCGAAATTTTCGGCTTTATCGGCCCGAACGGTGCGGGGAAGTCCACCACCATTCGCCTGCTGCTCTCGCTCATCTTCCCCACCAGTGGGAGCGCGACGATTTTCGGTAAGGATGTGGTACGTTTCGGCCCGGAGATCCGCCGCCATATTGGCTACCTGCCTTCTGAGGTTTTTTACTACGAGGGGATGCGAGTGCGCGACCTGCTGCGCTACTCCGCCAGTTTCTACGAGGGGAATCACATGCAGCGGATGCGCGAGCTGGCCGAGTACATGGAGCTGGAACTCGACCGCCGCATTGACGATCTCTCCTACGGCAACCGCAAAAAGGTGGGCATCGTGCAGGGATTGCTCCATGCGCCGAAACTGATCTTCCTGGATGAGCCAACCGCCGGCCTCGACCCGCTGATGCAGCGCAAGTTCTTCGACCTGGTGCGCCGCGAAAACCAGGAACGCGGCGTGACTGTGTTCTTCTCCTCCCACATCCTGAGCGAGGTACAGCGCCTGTGTGACCGCGTCGCCATCATCCGCGAAGGGCGCATTGTGGAGGTCTCGGATATCCAGACACTGCAGAAGAACAACTACAAGCGCGTGCGCGTGGTCGCCGACGGGGTGACGCTGGAACACTTCCAACTGCCAGGCGTGACCAACCTGGAGCAGAGTAACGGTTCGCTGCGCTTCTTCTTCAAGGGCGATGTGAACACCCTGTTGCAGCGCATTGCCGCGCTCAAGGTGCAGGATGTGACCATCGAGGAGCCCACCCTGGAAGAAATCTTCATGCACTACTACGAGTAAGCGAGGGCAGCCATGCGTCGTAATATCTTCTCCCAAGAGTTTCGCGCCCGGCTCTCTTCCGTGCTCATCTGGGCCATCTCAACTGTGGCGATGATCCTGGTGTATCTGGTGATGTATCCGCTCTTTGCTGACCAGGCGGAGACGATGAACCGCGCCTTCCAGCAGTTCCCGCCGGAGTTCCGCGCCGCCTTTGGTCTCGGTGAAATAGATTTTTCCACGGTGATGGGCTTCTTCACCTTCGTCTACCTGTTCATCCAGCTCCTGCTGGCGATTCAGGCCTCGAACTACGGTTTTGGGATGCTTTCCGTGGAAGAGCGCGAGCTGACCGCCGACTTTCTGATGAGCAAGCCCGTTTCGCGTTCACATATCTTCATCAGCAAATTACTTGCCGTTCTCTGTGGACTGGCGATCACTCAAGCCCTGGTCTGGGCAGCTTCGTTCGGCTTCATCGAGGCCTTCCGCGAAGGCCATCCCTACGATCCGGCGTTGCTGGCACGCCTGCTGGGGGGATTGGTGCCGTTCCAGCTCTTCTTTTTCGCCCTTGGCATGCTGGTCTCGCTCCTTGTGCGCCGCATTCGCAACGTCACGCCCTATGGCCTGGGCCTGGGCTTCGGCATGTACCTGCTGGGCGCCTTCAGCGACCTGCTCGGCGAGGCCAAACTCGAATACCTGACCGCCTTCAAGCATTTCAATCCCGAATACGCCGTGACCCACGGCCACTTTGACCCCACACTGGTCGGATTGAATCTGGCGGTGATTGTGCTCGCCCTGGGGCTTGGTTACGTGCGTTATCTGCGGCGCGATATTCCCTCGGTCACGTAAGGGAATAAGGCCGCCAGGCATTTCTTGAGAAAACCAAGGAGAGACGCTATGAACATTTTTTGGCGCGAATTTCGAGCCCATTTCAAATCACTGCTGATCTATAGCCTTATCATCTTTCTCTTTACCGTCACCGGCTTCACCAAGTTCAAAACCTATGCCGAGAATCCGGAGATGCTCGCTATCCTCGATCAGATGC